>JBBSII010000218.1:0-7192 GCA_038232175.1 Thermomicrobiales bacterium | reverse complement strand
TTCCAGAACCAGCGGAGGTACTTCGTCTGCGTCAGCAGTTTCTGGTAGTGGCCGAAGGTTGGGGTGTGCGGGTAGAACGGGTTGATCTTGATGTTGGTCAGCTCGGAGTTCGCCTTGAATGAGGTGACGAACATCCAGTAGAACGGGAACAGGACCAGCACGAGCACGAGCAGCACCGGCAGATAAACCGTCAGCAGGCGAAAAATTGTCGTCCTCGTCGTGTTGCGTCCGCTCATTTTGCCAACCTCCGCACATTCCAGACTTGCAGAATTACCATCAGGAGCATCACCGGGAACATGTAGAGCGAGATCGCCGCGCCCTGCCCGAGCAGCCCGGATTTCAGGCCCGCCGAGTAACTGAGGGTCGCGAGCACCTGCGTGCTGTTCGTCGGCCCACCGCCCGTCAGCGCGTAGACGATCTGGATGTCGCCGAAGGTGCCGATGATCGTGACGATCAGCACGATCGTGACGACCGGCATCACGAGCGGCACGGTGATCCGCGCGAACTTGACGAGCCGCCCCGCGCCATCGAGCGACGCCGCCTCGTAGAGGTCCCGCGGGATCGTCTGCAACGCGGCGAGGATCGTGATAGCGAGGAAGGGCGTACCGCGCCAGATGTTGACGGTCATGATGCTCCCCATCGCCCACTTCGGGTCCGTCAGGTACGGCAAATCCTTGTGGATCAGGTGCAGGTGCCGGAAGAGCCAGTTCAGGCTGCTGAGGTTCGAGTCGAAGAGCCAGAGCCAGGCCATCGTGCTGAGCACGCTCGGCATGATCCATGGCACGAGGATCATCGCGCGCACGAACTTACGCCCCCGGAACTCCTGATTCAGCAGGAGCGCCAGCGCGAAGCCGAGCACGAGTTTGATGATTGTCGTGACGAAGGTGTACCACGTCGTGTTGCGGAACGCCGTCTTGAAAATCTGGCTGTGGAGTTGGTTCGTGAAGTTGTGCAGCCCGACGTACGTCCCGTCGTTGCCGACAGTCTTGTTCGTCACGCTCAGCCAGAGCGCGAGGATGAACGGGTATGCGATGAGCACGAGGAGCAGGATCATCGCGGGCGCGATCATCAGATAACCCTGCGTCGCGTCGCGCCCCTGGAGCGCGTGCCAGCGCGCCCGCCCGGTGCGCCGCTCCTCCTGTTGCTGACTAGCCGCGTGTGAGATACCCATCGTAAATCCTCACCCCCGGCCCCCTCTCCATCGCGCTGGAGAGGGGGAGAACCATCGGACAATCAACCGCCCTTGAGAATGACGTTGTACTCGTTGACGGCGAAGGCAATCGCGTCCTTGGGCGACGTGCCCTGCGCGACTTTGGCGAACATGTCGATGATGATGAACTTGTTCTGCGCCGCGCCCACCGACTTCGTGAACGGGCCGGGGGAACCGGGCAGGCGCGTCGTCTTGCCGAGCGTCCGCGCGCTGGCCAGTTTCGGGTCGGTCGGCCAGGCGGCGTCCACCTTCTCCAACATGCCGAACGGCGGCAGGTTGTAGCCGTTGCCCGCCTTCGTCCATGTGGTCTGGAAGTCCTGCGTGTAGAACGCCTCGCGCAGGTACGCCTTCGCGGCGTCGGGGTTCTTGGCGTATGTCGGGATGCCCCAGTACTGGGTGCTCATGAATTGAAACGCACCAGCGGGGCCTTTGAGCGTGTTCCCGTGATTGGACTTGTCGGCGAGCGGTTTGTCGTTCTTGAGCAGCCCGGCGTAGATCGTGTTCGCGTTGTTCGTCGCCGCGACCTGCCCGGAGGTGAACGCGAGGTTATTGCCCGTCTCGTCCCAGGCGAACGCCTTCTCCGAGAGCGAGTCCTTGTAGAAGGACTGGAAGAAGGTGAGGCAGTCCAGCATCTCCTTGGAGTCGAGCGCGAGCGTCTTGCCGTCCGCCTCGAACTCCTTCGCGCCGTAGCTCCACATCAGCGAGTAGTTGTGCGTCGCGCCGTCCGTCACCGCGTGGCCCAGGGTGTAGCCAACCGGTGTCCCGGCGGTCTTGAGCTTCTTGCCCGCCTGGTGGAGGTCTTCCCACGTCTCCGGCCACTTGTCCACGCCGGCCGCCTTGAAGAGGTCATCGCGGTAGATCCAGTACTGGCCGTAGATCGCCGCCGGGAGCGCCTTCCATTTGCCGCCATCCCGGATGGCGACGGTCTTCGGGCCGTCATACCAGCCACCGACCGTGTTACCGATCTCCCCCGCGAAGTCGCTGATGTCCATCATGACGTTCTCATTGACCGCGAGATGCTGCGCGTACATGTTAACGAGATCCGCGCCCTGCTTGGTCTCGGCATTCGTCGCCAGTTTCGCGTCCCACTGATCGAGCGCGACGGTGTCCTTCGTCAGTTCGACGCCCGACGCCTTGGCCCAGTCATCCATATTTTTATTCTGGGCGGCCTCCGCCTCGGGGATCGAGGGCGTCTGCCAGAGGATCGTCAGTTTCGTGCCCTTGATCGGCTTCCCGGTCGATGCCGCAGGCGCGGCGGTGCCGGTCGTCCCTGCGGGCGCGGGCGTCCCGGAGGCGCCAGCCGCCGGTTTCGGCGTGTCGGTCGCGCTACTCCCGCCGCCGCACGCCGCGAGCAACCCGCCAAGCGCGACCGCGCTCGTCGTCGCGAGGAACCGCCGCCGGGTGATCAATGCGCGCGTCTCGAACCGTTTGTCCGTCCCCTGCTCTGCCGTGTCCATGATGTTTTCCCTCCCGTATTCATTGGATAACGCCGGAACTTCCCCTACACCGTCGCTGATGGCGCGCGCATCCTCCTCGATCCGGGCCGCCGTGCCCGTACGCTTTCGTGCCCGTCCGCTCATCGGGCAGGCGCAAACAATGTCTCCGATCGCACGTCATCGCCCGCGTCCCGCATCGAGCCGACAACGCGCTCGTACGAGCCGCGCAGATGATCCTCGGTGATGGCGATGGCGCGCGGTTCATCCCGGTCGCGCAGCGCATCGAGAATCTCCTGATGCGTGGAGCCGGTGATGACGCGGAAGTCCGCATTGGCGACGTTGCGGCTGAGGAGCAGGATGTGAATCTGCCGCCGCAGGTTCACCCAGCAGTCGTAGAGCCGCGTGTGATCGCTCGCCTGATAGAGGATTTCATGGAACTGGACATCGAGTTCGGCGGCCTCCTGCTCGGTGATGCCGCGCTCGATGTAGGCGGTCATCGTGTCCACGATCCGCTGCATCGCATCGAACTGCGCGGGCGTGGCGCACACAATCGCCCGCTGGACGGCCAGCCGCTCCAGGACACGCCGGAGGCTGTAAATCTCCTCCGCATCCTCGCGCGTCAGCCGCGCGACGAATGTGCCGCGATTGCGCTGGATGACGACCAACCCCTCACGTTCCAGTTGGGTGAGCGCCTCGCGAATCGGCCCCCGGCTCACGCCCATCGACTTCGCCAGCGCCTCCTCGCGCAGCCGCTCGTCCGGCCCGAAGTAGCCGTGCAGGATCGCCGTGCGGAGCCGCAGGGCGATGTCCGACGCGAGGCCACGATTGAGCGGAGACGACAAGATCGCGTCCAGCGCTTCCCCCTGCATATCCGAAACTCCCCAGCACGAATTGTGCGATTGTCTGGTTTTAACTGTTAACAATCGTACAATAGGGGTGGTCGTTCGGTGTGTCAAGAGCAATGGACGACTTTTCAACAGGATGTGTCGCTTTTCCCTGTGTGAAAGATGGATGGCTGCTATCCTCCAGGGCTTATGCGTTCTCACCATGCCTGGCATTTCCTAAACCCCCCGACCATCTCCATTACACTGGCGAACGATCTCCCCACGCGCGATGATTTTCTCTCATACGCCGCACTTCACCGGCCGCTGCCGGAAGACGCCCCACCTGATATGGCGAAACGCTGGACCGGAATCTCGATGTATGATTCGGAAGAACGGACGCGAGCGGTGGCGATGCGGTTTGGCTTGGGGCGCATTGCCACCGCTCGATCTGGCGAATGACCGGCATGATGGCGGACGACAGATCGCGGCGGGCGAGGACCTCGCGCGGCTCGCCATGAGGCCACGGGCAACCGTTTCACCACAGCATAACTGACCGCGTCTCACGAAAGGTACACCGATGATCTCCATCACACTGGCGAACGATCTCCGGCCCCTGCTCTCCCATAATGCCCTGGTGACGGATGCGGCGGCGCTGCCTGCGTATGGGCATGATTTCTGGGCGCAGCGGGGCACACCGGGTGTCGTCGTGCGGGCGGAGACGGCGGAGGATGTGACGGCGACGCTCCGGTTCGCGGCGGAGCGGGGCATTGCCATCGTGCCACGGGCGGCGGGGACGAACGTCAGCGCGGGGTTCCTGCCGACACCGGAGTGCATCCTGCTCGATCTGCGCCCGATGAACCGGACTTTACGGATCGATCTGGAGCGGCGCGAGGCCGTCGTGCAGCCGGGTGTCATCAATGGCGACCTGAACGAAGAACTCGCGCCGCTCGGCTTCTGCTTCTCGCCGGACCCCGGCTCCGCGCTCATCTCCTCGATCGGCGGCAACATCGCGGAGAACGCGGGCGGGATGCACTGCCTCAAGTACGGTGTCACCGTCCATCACGTCAACGCCGTCAATTGCGCCCTCATTGGCGGCGACAGCGTCCGTCTCGCGGCGGGCGACACCGGCCCGGATCTGCTCGGCCTCTTCATCGGCTCCGAGGGGACGCTCGGCATCGCGACGGAGGCGACCGTCGCGCTCCGTCCCCTCCCCGCCGTGACACGCACGCTGCTCGCCGTCTTCGACCACGCGGAGGACGCGGCGACGACCGTCTCCGCGGTGATCGCGGCGGGCATCATCCCAGCGGCGATGGAATATTTCGACCGGGCGGCGGTGCGGTTCTTCGACGCCTTCTCCCCCTCCGGCTACCCGTCAGAGGGGGAGGCGTTCCTCCTGATCGACCTCGACGGCAGCGCGAGCGACGTGGCGCGGGATATGGCGGGGATCGAGCCGACCCTGCGACGCGGGGCACGGATCGTCCACCGCGCGGACGATGACGCGGCGCGGGCGGCCCTCTGGAAACCGCGCATCGAGGGCGCACTGGCGCTTGTCGCGAGCGGTCGCGGCTTCTTCATCTGCGACACGACCGTCCCGCGCGAGCGCATCCCGGAGATGCAGCGCGCGGTCGTGCGGATCGGGCAGCAGGTTGGCCTCCAGATGCTGACCCTGGGCCACGCGGGGGACGGCAACATCCACCCCATCATTCTCTACGACAAGGACGACCCCGCGCAGATCGCGGCGATGGAGGCGGCGGACGACGCGGTGGTGGCAACGGCCCTCATGCTCAGTGGCACAATCACGGGCGAGCACGGCATCGGCAGCGAGAAGCGGCGGCAGATGCGGCAGCGTTTCTCCTCCACGGAGATCGCCGCGATGCGCGCCGTCAAGGCCGCCTTCGACCCGGACGGCCTCCTCAACCCCGGCGTGCTCCTGCCCGACGCGACACCCGAGGAACCTGCCCTGCCCCAATTCGCCGCCACGCTCCGCGAAATCGTCGCGACACGCCGCGCCGGTCGTGGTGCGACACCCACGGATGCACCTACATCGCCAATCATCGACGACCCGGAGCGAATCGCGCTCGACGCGACGAACCTCACCGTCACCATCGATGGCAACACGTCCGTTGCCGCCCTGCACCGCGTCCTCGCCGCGCGGGGGTTCCGAAGCGCGCTACCCCGCGAGAGCAAATTCTCCATTGCCACCATAGTCGCGGCCGCAGTTGACCGCGCCACCGTGCGCCATGCCGTGCTCGCGGTCGATACAACACTTCACGATGGATACCGGGCGCGCTTCGGCAGCAACGCGGTGAAGGATGTCGCGGGATATGACATGAAGCGGCTCTTCATCGGCAGCGGCGCGGCCTTCGGCTTGTTGGAATCCGTCACGCTCCGCGTCCTGCCCGCCGCACGCAGACAAACCCCGTGAACCGCAGAGACACAGTAGCCAGTAGCCAGTAGTCAGTAGTCAGTAAGGACAACGAGTTCCGCATCACTGGCTACTGGCTACTTCCCCTGCGTCCTCTGCGTCGATTCGGTTTGGTCCCTCCGAGCGCCTTGACGGTTCACACTTCCTTTACGCGCTGTGGCCCCACGGCGCGAATGGGTGTATACCGCGTATGCGGCTTCCGCGTCATAGCAGAATATCGACGGAAGGAACACGCTGAAGATGCGGAGACTGAATCCCACGCGGATGGGCGCGGGCATATGGCTGCCCCTGACGCTGCTTTCCCTGCTCATCGCCTGCGGCGGTAGCGACGTGACACCGGCGCCGACCACCTCGCCCACCGGCACGGTGGCCGTTGCCCCTGCCACGACAATCGCCGCCTCCCCCACCCCGCTGGCGGCCGCGACAGCCGCAAGTCCCGCGAGCGCGACGGCGGTTCCCTCATCCTCGTCCGCCAGCGTCACGGCGCCCCCAACGACCACGCGCGCCGCGTCGGGTTCCGCACCGGCGGGGACGCGCGCCGCCGGGTCCGTCACGACACCGAACCGCCCCGGTCAGGGGTTGTCGATACCGGGCGTCCTCAGCCGGGACGTGACGTACTGCACGATGGACGGCCTCGCGCTCACGATGGACATCTACCAGCCGCAACCTGCCCCGAAGCAGCCCGCCCCGACAGTCCTCTTCGTCCACGGCGGCGGCTGGACGCAGGGCGACAAGACCGCGCCGGGCAACCTCGTCGATTTCGCCGCGCTCGTGCTGCGGGGGTATGTCGTCGCCTCAATCGACTACCGCCTCGCCCCGAAGTATCAGTTCCCCGCGATGCTCTACGACACGAAGTGCGCCGTCCGCTTCCTGCGCGCGAAGGCGGATACATACAACATCGACCCGAACCGCATCGGCGCGATGGGCGACAGCGCGGGCGGTCACCTCGTCTCGCTCCTCGGCACGACGGACGCGAAGGCGGGCTTCGAGCAGGGCGAGTACCTCGACCAGTCAAGCCGCGTCCAAGCCGTCGCCGATCTCTACGGCCCCGCCGACCTCACGCCCGCGTCCGGCAGCATCATCGGGCTGCAACTGGGCCGCGTCTTCGGCACCGCGCCGGGCGCATTCGAGAAGGCCAGCCCCGTGACGTACATCACGCCGGACGACCCGCCCTTCCTCATCCTGCAAGGCGATAGGGACCAGATCGTGCCCGCCAGCCAGTCCGAGGAACTGAACGACCGGCTCAAGGCGGCGGGCGTCCCGTCCACGCTCGTCATCGTCAAGAACGCGGGGCACG
>JBBSII010000217.1:0-7193 GCA_038232175.1 Thermomicrobiales bacterium | reverse complement strand
CTCGATCACCATCTCCGCATCGCGCGCCGCGCCAATGTCTGTCGATCCCTCGATGCGCGCGGTGGCTTGGTCGGCGTCGGCCTGTGTCAACGCCTCCTTGCCCACGAGACGGGCGAGCGAGGAGGCGATGGTGGTGCGACCGCGCGCGACGGCGGCATCGTCCGTGTCGATCATCGTCACACCCAGCCCCGAGACTGCGGCGGCCTGCGCGATCCCCGCGCCCATCGCCCCCGCGCCGATCACCGCGATGGTGCGGATTGTGTCGCGCTCTGTCTCTGTTGTGCTCATCGACATTCCTTTCCTGTTCCTCACCCCCGGCCCCTCTCGTACGGAGCCATCGCCCAGAGATCACAGAAGGTATCAGTTCCGTGCGGCGATGGAGAGGGGAGGGGAACGGCTTTGCTTGCTACTCGCTACTCGCTACTCGCTACTTTCCCATTGACGAGCCGCATCACCTCGTCCATGTCGCGCGTCAGCCAGTGCGCGATCGCATCGGCGGCGGCGGGGAGAATCTCGCGCTCCAATGGCTCGCGCTCGCTCGGCGCGAAGAGTTTCAGCACATGCCCCATTGCCTTGCCGCCGCCCGCCGGGCGACCGATGCCGAGCCGGAGGCGGGGCACCGCGTCCGTGCCGAGCGACGCGATGATGCTCCGCAGCCCGTTGTGCCCCGCCGCGCTCCCCGCTGGCCGGATGCGCAGCGTGCCGAAGGGGAGATCGGCCTCGTCGTAGACGATGAGCACCCGCGCGGTCGGCACCTTGTACCAGTGCATCAGTTGCTGCACGGCGGTGCCCGACGCATTCATGAAGGTCTGCGGGCGCGCGACGACGACCGAGCGGCCCTCCACCTGACCCGTGGCGAGTTCGGCCTGCATCCGTTTGCCGCTGAACCGCAGGTCGTTGCGCGCGGCGAAGCGGGAGACGGCCATGAAGCCGATGTTGTGGCGGGTTCGTTCGTATTCCTTCCCTGGATTGCCGAGGCCGACAATTAACGCATCAGTGGGCACGCATCGTCCTTTCGTGGCGTCTTCGTGGCGGCGCGGCGAGCACGCGCGCGTAGAGATCGGCGGTCTCGGTGGCGGCGAGACGCCACGAGAAGTGCGTCGCCCGCGCGATGCCGCGTTGCCGCAGGTCGTCGCGAAGGACCGGGTCGTCGGTGAGGCGGCACATTGCCGCAGCCCACGCGGCGGGGTCGTCCGCCGGGGCGGTCAGTGCCGCCGTGCCGGTCACTTCGGTCAGCGCGCGCGCACCGCTGACGACGACGGGCGTGCCGCACGCCATTGCCTCCAGCGCGGGAAGGCCGAAACCCTCCTCCCATGAGGGGACGAGCAGCGCGAACGCGGCCCGATAGAGCGGTGCGAGTTCGTCCGGCGTCACAGTGTCCAGCCAGACGACGCCCGGTTCATCCCGGAGGCGCGCGACGGTTGCCGCGCTGTTCCATCCCTCGGAGCCGCCGACGACGAGCGCAAGGGGGCCGGGGCATGACTGGCGGTACGCACGGTACGCATCGAGGAGCGTGTCGAGGTTCTTTCGCGGCTCGATGGTGCCGACACTGAGGAAAAACGGGCGCGATTCCCGGATCATCCCGCGTGCCGCAAAGACTTCAGACAGATTCGTGGGTGCAGTTTCGTCTGATGGAGCGAAACGAGGGTCTGCCGCCTCGTGGATCACGGTGATGCGCGCCGGGTCGGCGTCCAGAAGAGCAACGAGATCGTCCCGCGTCGCCCCGGAGACAGCGATCACCGCGTCCGCCGAGTGAACTGCCCAGCGGACCTGACCGTAATAGTGCTGAGCCTCTGCGGTCAGTCGCTCGGGATGCCGGACGAAATCGAGATCGTGCACGGTGACGACGGTGCGCCACGGGCCGAAGCGCGGCGGGATGAAATCGGGGCTGTGGACGAGCGACGGGCGGAGCCGCGCGTACTCGACGAGCAGCGACCATCGTTCGAGGCGATGATGCGGCGGTGTCCAGAGCGTTGGCTGACGGACGGAGGCGGGGAGGGCATCGTGCCTGCCTCCGCGTCGCGACCGGGCAACCAGCAGCGTCTGCCCCCGCGCGGCGAGCACAGGAATGAGCGCGACCGTCAGTTGCCGCGTGTATGATGCGATGCCACTGGTGCGATACCCGCACATGCGGGCATCGAGGACGATGCGGGCCACGAAAAAACCGCCTCCCCGCGCGATTGCGCACGTCAATGCTATACTGATGGGTGAAGGTGCCACCGCGCAAGGGCACGATCCTTGTTCTATCGAGTGGAGAACACGAACATAATGGAATTCTTTGGTATTGGCGCATCGGAACTGATGGTCCTGCTCGTGATCGCGATTGTGCTGTTCGGGCCGGATAAAATCCCAACGATGGCGGCGCAGGTTGGCAAGACGATCCGCGAGTTCCGCAAATACACGAGCGACCTCACGAAGGAATTTGACGCCGCGACCGGCGACCTGCGGAAAGAGTTTCAGGACATCGCCGGGGACATCAAGGGTGAACTTCAGGCGACGCAGGCGGACTTGCGCAGCCAGTTGGATCTGACAAGCTACATCAACGGTACCCCCGAGGCGGCGACCGTCGCCGCAGGGGCGACCACCGAGACCGCACCCGCCGCGTTTGCTGTGCCTACGGGAACGGAAACGAGCGTTGCGGTTGATCCTCCGCCGGAGTCGGCGGAGACGTACACGGTGAAGACGGCGTATGCCGAGGCGCTCGACGCCGCGAGTGGAGCATCGTCGGAGCCAGTCACCGGGACGGCAACAAATGGGCACGCCGCCCCGGTTGTCACGAAGGCGGAGCCGCTCGCGGACTTGGTGAACCTCATCGTGGACGCGCCGCGCACGGAGCCGGAGACGATCACCGAGCCAGCGATTGCGGTCGCACCCACACCGGAGTTGGCGCTCGCCACCGCCGCACCGTCTCCCGGCGAAACTGAATCGGCGCCCGTGCCGCGCAAGGCGGTTGGCGGGAGCGTCGCGGGGAGCAAGTACGCGCGCCGCCGCTCAGTCTGACAGTTGGACGGCGCCTGCCATCAGCGCGGATTCCGGGGCCGGGAACGCAGCGAGCGCCGTCAGGCGGGAGAGAACCCCCCAGATTTCAGGCCGTTTGTTCAGCCGCGTTGGCCGACCATTCTGGTCGATGAAGAGATGCTCGGTGAAACCATTCGCCAGATGGGTCGCGCCGGATTCGGTCAGGCGATGCACAGCGTACTCGAAGCGAATGCGCACGGGCGTCATCGCCGCGATGCGCGTGCCGATGGCGAGCAGATCATCGTAGTGCGCGGCCTGCCGGAACTCCGCGCCGCACGCGCGCAGCGGCATCCGCACGCCGTGCCCCTCCAGTTGCGCGTAGGTCATGCCGTGATCGCGGATCAACTCGCAGCGGCCAGTCTCGAAGTAGGCGAAGAAGTGGCTGTGGTAGATGAACCCCATCTGGTCCGTCTCGGCGTAGCGAGTGCGGACGAGCGCCGCGCGATGCACCGCTGGTTCCGGGCTGAACGCCATGAACAATCCCTCCGCTGCATCTACCGTCATCGGTGTGCACGCCACCGCCGCGCCACCGGGATGGTGGCGGGCAATCATACCAGACGGGGCCGGGGCGGTTCGTGAGCGCGGCGCGTGATCGATGGTTTCAGTTCTCTGTCGATGCGTCGGACGGAACAGTGCAGGCGCGCGCGGGCCAATTCGTGACGCCGCACGGGGCGATTGCGACGCCCGCGTTCATGCCGGTGGGCACGCAGGCGACGGTGAAGGCGCTCGACCCGGACGACCTCCACGCCGTGGGCGCGCAGATCATCCTGTCGAACACCTACCACCTCAGCCTGCGGCCCGGCGCGGGAATTGTTGAGCGGGCGGGCGGTCTGCACCGCTTCATGGCGTGGGACGGCCCGATCCTGACCGACAGCGGCGGCTTTCAGGTCTTCAGCCTCGGCGACCGCCGGAAGGTGGATGATGATGGCGTGATCTTCCGGTCGCAGCACGACGGCAGCCTGCGGCGGTTCACCCCGGAAACCGTCGTCCACATGCAGGAGCAACTTGGCGCGGACATCATCATGCCGCTCGATGAGTGCGTCGCGCTACCCGCCGACGATGCCACACTCCGCAGCGCGCTCGACCGGACGCACCGCTGGCTCGACCGCGCGCTCCGTGCCAAACAACGGGACGGTCAGGCGTTGTTTGGCATTGTCCAGGGCGGGTTGAACGCCGCCCTGCGGCGCGAGGGCGCGCGTGCGGTTGCACGCCTCCCGGTGCCGGGTATCGCCATCGGCGGGTTGAGCGTGGGCGAGAGCAAGCCGGAGATGTACGCCACGCTGGCGTTGACGACCGACGCGCTGCCGACGGACCGACCGCGCTACCTGATGGGCGTTGGCTCGCCAGAGGATTTATGGGAGGGCGTGGCGCGCGGGGTGGACCTCTTCGATTGCGTACTCCCCGCCCGCGTGGCGCGGCACGGTGGTCTCTACACGCCTGCGGGCCGGGTGAATATGCGCAACGCACGGTTCCGCGACGATTTCGGGCCGGTCGATCCCGACTGTGGCTGCCCGACGTGCGCGCGCTTCTCCGCCGCGTACCTGCACCACCTCTACCGCGCGGAGGAATTGCTCTGGTACCGGCTCGCGACGATCCACAATCTCTGGTTCATCCTCCGGCAAATGGAGCGCATCCGTGCCGCGATCATCGACGGGACATTCGCCGAAGAGCGTGCGGCGTTCCAGGCCCGCTACCATGCCGCCAATCAGCAGGCCGCAACCGATGCGCGCCAGCGGTTCGTCGTCAGCCGCGCCAAGCATGGTCAACATTGACCGTCGGTGCGCGGCTCCGTACAATATCGTGACGTTTGCCCGTACGTACTTCGAACTTCGAACTTCGTACTTCGGGCGTTCCTGGAATGGGGTATACCAACGAGTACCCAGCGTGGATCATTTGACCGGGGAGTGGGCGCTCCGCCCCTGCCGCCAGCATCGCGCTCCGTCGGTGGCCAGACCCGACGCGCGTGGCGCGTGCTCATCCTCAGTTTCGCGTGCTTCGCGATGCTGCTGAGTGGGCTGGGGCTTGGCTACCGCACGTACCGCACGAACGCGACGAAGCCGCGCGGCGGCGCGGTGCGGCAGATCATCACGGGCGACCAGGCGCAGGTACGGTTGCGGCAGCAAACGAATTGGAACGACGTGACCGCAGGCAGCATCATCAATGAAGGTGACACTGTGCGCACGGGCGCTGACACGCGCATGAAAGTGGCGCTCTTCGACGAGACGCTCGTCGAACTCTACGAGAATACGGAGGTAACATTCGAAAGCCTCCGCGCGTCTCAATACATCGACAGCAATGCGGCGGTCCTGCTCCGGCAGGACCATGGAAGCCTGGTCGTCACGGCCAGCCCCGACACGCCGTTCACGCGGATGCATCTCGATGTGCGGACGCGGGGCGGGACGATCGAGGCGCGCCAACCGGGGACGAAGTTTCATGTGCTTGTGCTGCTGGGTCAGGAGGACGATCCGGGCCGTGTCGATGTCTCTGTCCTCGATGGGGCGGATGTGACAGTCGTGGCGGTGGGCCAGCGCGTGAGCGTCGCCAACGGGCAGCAAACGGTCATCACGGTTGGCGCGGCCCCGTCCGCACCGTCCGTCAAGCAGCGCGAGCTTGTCGAGAACGGGGATTTCAAGTTGGGGCTGAACAGCCGCGATCAAGCGCCGAGCCATTGGACGAAGGAACAGGACGATGGTGGCGACGGTGTTGGGATCCGCGCCGTGGAAGAAATCGTGCCGGACACCATCCGCGGACAAGCGGTGAGCGCCTACCATTTCGTCCGAAGCGGCGGGAACAACGACAGCGACCTCATTGGCATTAAGCAACTGCTCGCGTTCAGCGAGCTGGATGAATACGACTCGGTCGTCCTGAGCGCCGACGTGAAGGTCGTGAGCCATAGCCTCTCGGCGGGCGGTGTGCGCGGCTCGGAGTACCCGCTGATCTTTCTCGTCCGCTACGTTACCGCAAAGAATGACCCGCAGGAAGTTGGCCAGGCATTTTACACGCACAATGAGGATGGGAACCGCACCGATTACGGCCGCGTGCAGGGCATGCCCGTGAAGCCGGGCGTGTGGAATGAGACGTTCCACCTGGATTTGAAGCAGGTCTACCCGGTCCCATATAAATTGGTGAGCATCATGGTGTACGCATCGGGGCACGACTACGACGCATCGGTGGCGAACATTTCGATTGTCGCCAAGTGATCGACGGGGAAGAGGGGCGAAGGGAATGAGTTCTATTGCGGTGATCGGCACCGGGTATGTGGGGTTGCTGACCGGGGCCGGGTTCGCGGACCTCGGTAACGACGTGATCTGCGTCGATATTCTGGCGGAGAAGATCGCGATGCTGCGATCCGGCGCGATGCCGTTCTTCGAGCCGGGGCTTGAGGAATTGGTGCGCCGCACCGCCGAGGCGGGGCGGTTGCATTTCACGACGGATTTCGCCGAGGCGATCCCCACGGCGGACTTCGTCTTCATCACCGTCGATACCCCGCCGGGATCGACCGGCAAGGCGGACATGAGCCGGGTCGAGAGCGCGGCGCGGAGCATCGCGGGGAGTCTCGACGGTCGGACAATCATCATCAACAAGAGCACTATGCCGGTCGGCAGCGGCGGCTTCGTGGCGGAGATCATCCGCTGCCACGCGCCGCTTGGTGCGGACTTTGCGGTCGTCTCGAACCCCGAATTTCTCCGTGAGGGGTCGGCGGTGCGCGATGTGCGTGAGCCGGACCGCGTCGTGCTCGGCGGGGATGACCCGGACGCCGTGGAGTCCGTCTCCGAGTTGTACGCGACGTTCAGCGCGCCCATCGTCAAGACGGACCTGCGCACGGCGGAGATGATTAAGTACGCCTCCAACGCGATGCTCGCGACGCGCATCTCGTTCATTAACGAGATCGCCGCGATCTGCGAGGAGTTCGACGCGGATGTGCGCGTCGTCGCGCGGGGGATGGGCCTCGACCCGCGCATCGGCCCAAGTTTCCTCGAAGCGGGGATCGGGTTCGGTGGCTCGTGCTTCCCGAAGGATGTGAAGGCGCTCGCATTCATGGCGGCGGAGAAAGACCTCCATCCCCAGTTGCTGAACAGCGTGCTGGACATCAACGCCGACCAACGGCGTCGCTTCGCGCGCAAAGTGCTGTCGCACCTCCCCGTGCCGCACGAGAGCACGGTCGCCATCTGGGG
>JBBSII010000216.1:0-7206 GCA_038232175.1 Thermomicrobiales bacterium | reverse complement strand
CAGGTGCGCGAGCGACGGCGGCTGCAAGCGGTCCCCCAATGCTGGTTTCGTCGCGTCATAGGGGGAGAGGCGCGGCCCGAGAATGGCAAGCAGGATGAAGAGCACGATGAGACTCGCCCCGGCGAGGGCGATGCGATTGCGCGCGAGCCGTGTGACCACCCCTTGCCGGGATCGGGTCTCGGGAAAGGCGACTGTCGCATCCGTATGCGGTGCCGGGAGCGCCGAAATCTGGTCGTTATGCATAGCGGACTCGCGGATCGAGGATGGCGTACAGGAGATCGACCGCGAGGTTAACGATCAGCGCGAGGAGGGCGAAGAGCAGCACCACCGCCTGCACCGTCGTATAGTCGCGCGTCTGGATCGCATCGATCAGGAGGCGGCCAACGCCCGGCCAGGCGAAGACCGTCTCGATGATCACCGATCCGCCGAGCAGATAGCCGAACTGCAACCCCGCGATCGTCACGGTGGGGATGAGCGCGTTGCCGAGTGCGTGTCGCGTGAGCACGAGCCGCTCGCGTAGCCCTTTCGCGCGCGCGGTGCGGATGTAATCCTGATCGAGGACCTGCAACATGCTCGATCGTGTCATGCGCGCGATCACCGCCATCTGGTTGACGGCGAGCGTGACGGCGGGGAGGACGAGCGAGCGGGGCCCGTGCAGGCCCGCCACCGGGAACCAGCCGAGGGTGACCGCGAAGACGATAATCAACATCAGGCCCAGCCAGAAGCCGGGAAAGGAGATACCGCCCACCGCCCCGATCGTGCACAGATAATCGAGCCACGACGCGCGATGCGTCGCCGCGACCACGCCCGCAGCCACGCCGACGACGCTCGCGATGACCATCGCGGCGCAGGCGAGGAGCACGCTCGCGGGCAGGCGATCCAGCACCTGGCTCGCCACCCTGTCCCCGTAGACGGGTGACGTGCCCAGATTGCCCCGGGCGAGGTCGGCGAGGTACCGACCATATTGGACGGGGAGCGGGCGATCCAGCCCGAGTTGGTGCTGGATCGATTGCACGACGTCCGCGCTCGCGCTGTCGCCCGCCATCAACTGCGCCGGATCGCCCGGCACCAGCCGGAAGATGATGAAGACGAGCGTCACCACGACGAGCAACGTCGGGGGAATCAGCAGCACTCTCCGGAACAGATACCGCGCCATTGCGCCTCGCTCAGTCTAATTGGCCGATGCCCCGCTCACCCGACGATGCAAAATCTCAGGACTTCCACGCATCCCGCACGACCGTGAAGACGGTCGGCCAGACAGAGACACGATTCACCGTTTTCCGGGCGCCGGCGAGGAGATCGGGGACATAGAGCCAGATCATCGGCGCGTCGTTCCAGATCATCGTCTGCGCCTGCCCGAGCATGTCGAAGCGCTTGGCGCTGTCGACGGTTGCGTCCGCCTGGTTGAGGAGTGCATCGACCTGATCGTTCTGGTACCACATCATGTTCCAGACGTAGGGCGCCTTCGTCTTGTCCGGGTTCGAGCGGAAGAGCGAGTTCAGGTGGTAGCCGAGGTCGCCATTGGATGGATTGAACCCGAAGGAGACCATCTCGTACTTCGCCTGGTCGATCGGGAGGCGCAGGTAGGAATACCGCGCCGCCGCCTCCACCTTCCAGATCGTGGCGTCGCAGCCGACCGCCTTGAGGTTCGCCTGCACCGCCTCGACGACCTGGATGTCCTTCGGATACTCCCCCTCCGCCGTGTTGATCGTGAACTTGAGCGGCGTGCCACCCTTCTGGAGGATGCCGCCCGGCCCGGGCGTCCAGCCGGCTTCCGCGAGCATCTGCCTGGCCTTGGCAGGGTCGTACGGGAAAGCCCCCGCCTTCTTGTACCCCTGAATCGTCGGCGCCGCCGGGGAGTCGAGGGCAGTCGCGTATCCCTGGAAGAGATTCTTGACGATGGACTCCTTGTCCACCGCGTAGTTGAGGGCCTGCCGGACTTTGACATCCTTGAAGACGTCGAGCGTGAGGTTGAACTCCATGAAGAAGGTGCGCAGCCCCTTCTGACGGAGGAGTTGCGTGTCCGCCCCCTTCTCAATCCTACCCGCGTCCTCCGTCGGCACGTCGTTGATGAGATCCGCCTCCTGCGCATCGAGCAGCGCGAGGCGTGACCCGGTCTCCGGGACGGAGCGCATGACGATCTTATCGAGCGGGGCCTTGCCGCCGAAGTAGTCGTCGTTGCGCACGAGCGTCAGGTCGTTGCCCGTGTTGAACGCGCTCACCTTGTACGGGCCCGTGCCGGTCGGTTTCTGCTGAAAATCCGCGCCCTTCGCGGCTGCTGTCGGGCTTTCGATGCCGCCGGAGCCGTGCGCGAGGTAGTTGAGCATCGGGCCGAACGGCTTCGCCGTCACGAGTTGCACCGTCGCATCGTCGACGACTTTCACATCCTTGATGTGGTCCCAGAGGTTCTTGTTCGGCGAGGCGTTCTGTGGGTCCTGGATGCGCTTGATGTGCGCCGCAATCGCCTGCGCGTTGAAGGGCGTGCCGTCGTGGAACTTCACGCCGTTGCGCAGGTGGAACGTCCACGTGAGTTGGTCGTCCGACTGCTCCCACCGCTCGGCGAGATCGGGGATGATCTTCAAATCCGGCGCGAACGTGACGAGATTGCTGTAGATCGTGTACGTCGCCTCGTACGCCGCCGGATAGGTCTGCGGGTCGATCGAATCGATCTTCTTGATCGGCTGGTTCTGGCCGTACGTCAGCGTGCCGCCAACCTTGATCTTCGCGGCCGCAGATGCGGATGGTGTGGCCCCACCGGCGGCCGCAGCCGTCGGCGCCACCGCGCTGCCACCCGTCGTTGCGGGCGCGCTCGCTGCGGTTGGAGCGGTCGTCGTCGCGCCTGCGGGTGTGCTGCTACTGCTTTTCGCACCGCAGGCGCTGAGCAGCGTACTCGCGACGGCCATGCCCGAAAACGCGGCGGTGGTGCGCATGAAGGCGCGGCGACTGAGATTGGCCCGGAGCACATCGTTCATGACTCACTTCCCTCCCGACTAAACTGCTGCACAGCCCCATTGGCAACGCGCCATGTCTGAGCGATCTCACTGCGCGACGGTGGGATCGTGAACGAGAATGCGTAGCGATCGGCGCGGAACACCGCCCGCGCCGCCTCCGCCGGCCGACCCTCGGCGTCGTAAAAGGCGAACTCGTTGATCAGCACCGCATCGCCCGGTGCGATCTCCAGCAGGCGGGCCTGGTCCGCCGTCGCCGGCCCCGCCGTGATGCGCAAGCGCGAACTCGTCATGGGCAGGCCGACGATCGCCTGGAGAAAGGCCGTCATCGAGGCCCGACCCAGGTCATCCTCGCGCAGGTACGCCCCAACGCCGAGCGGGAAATAGCGCGATTCCGTCCAGAGTGGCGCGTCTCCCGCCCGCCCGATGCGCCGCACGCGCAAGACCTCGGTGCCCGTCGCCACGTCCAGTAGCGCGCCAATCCGTTCCGGCACCGGGCAATGCTCCACGCTCAGCACCGTGACATCGAGCGTCATACCCTGCTTGAGCACTTCATCCTCGAAGGCGAGCAGATGCACCGGGTTCCGCTCGATCTTTGGCCCCTCCACCGCCTGCCGCTCGACGAATGTACCACGCCCCCGGCGGGTGGAGACGACCCCATCCTCTTCGAGGCGGCGCAGGGCGGCCCGCACCGTGATCCGGCTGACACCGTACAACCGCTGGAGTTCCCCCTCCGGGGGCAACCGCTCGCCCGGACGATAGCGACCGGACTCGATCGCCGCGCGGAGATGTAACTCGATCTGATGGTAAAGAGGCACCGGCCCGTCGCGCTGAATCATCCGCCCTCCAGGGAGATGTAGGGTCCGACTTGTCTTATAGTTATAACAAGTGTATAACCGGTGTCAAGAGGGGCTGGGGGTGAGGTTCCCTGCCCCAACGCATACGCTGAAGGAGGTCCCTGTGATCATCGACGCGCACGCGCATGTCTTCCCGCCGCTTGCGGGCGCATGTGGCTTCCCCAGCGTGGAGGATCACCTCCGCTTCGTGCAGTTGTACATCGGCACACACGGCGAGCCTGTGCGCCGCTTGCGCGATCATGTCATCGTGCCGGAGGCGGAAGCAGCGCTCCACGACGGCGTATTGCAGCGACCGGAGGGGCTGAAATCGGCGGCGAGCTTTCGTATCGGCCGGTTCGGCCGGTTCGAGTGGGAGTGGCGAGGGGAGACGTATTATCGCCCGTACCTGCCGCCGAGCATGCAGGAGATGGTAAGCCGGGCCGAGTTCATCGTGCAGCAGATGGGGCGGGCGGGGGTGGATCGGGCGATCCTCCAGAATGCGCGACCATACGGTCGGCTCAACGATGAATTCGCCGCCGCCGTCCGGCAGTTCCCCGACCGTCTGATCGGGCTTGCGGACGTGAAGGAGGACGAGGCGCATACGGAGCGGGAGCGGCGCGAACTGGGGCGGGCGATCGAGGATCTCGGCCTGCGCGGCCTCTACTACGCGAACCGCGGCTTGATCCTCGACCGCTACGCGCACGGCCTCGACGACCCGAAATACGGCCCCTTCTGGGAAGACGTCGCCGCGCTCGGCATGCCCGTCTTCTGGGAGATCATCGGTACGCCGATGCCGACGAACGAGACCTACCTGCGCGAACTCGACTGCCTCAACAACTGGTGTGATCGCTATCCCGATGTTCCGTGCGTGCTCACCCACGGCATCGCACCGGAATATCTCGCGGGCAACCTCCCGGAGCCTGTAGCACGGTTGCTCAAGCGCGAACAGATGATGCTTGAGGTACTCTACCCGATCCACTGGGGCCGCACGCATGATTACCCGTATCCCGAACTTAAGCCGGTGATCCAGCGCCTCTATCGCCTGGTCGGGGCGGAGCGACTGGTCTGGGGGTCCGACATGCCGAACGTCGAGCGCAACTGCACCTATCGCCAATCGTGGGAGTACCTCGGCGGGATCTTGGACGGTATCGCAACCGCCACAGAACAGGAGTCGATCTTCGGCCTGAATATCCTGCGATTGGTCGGCGGTGCATGACCGCGACGCATCAGCGCGAAAAAGCCGACGACGATTCGATCCTGGCGTTGCATGAGTATCGAAAGCGGCCCGACATGCGCGAAGGGTAGGTGTCTGCGGAACGGTGGAATAGCGGGATGAGACAGGGAAATGCGCGTTCGATAGAATCGTTCTGTTCAAGGAGACGAGACTATGAACCCGCAGGCCGTATTCTGTCCCAATCCCGACTGTCCCGCAAGGGGGCGTGTGGGCGAGGGGAACATCACCCGCCATGCCCGCACCCCGCCGCGCTATCGCTGCGCCGTCTGCCGGAAGACGTTCGGCGCGCGGGTGGGGAGGCCCTTCCATCGTCGTGCCACCGCCGAGGCGACGATCACCTGTATCCTGACGTTGGTCGCCCACGGCTGCCCGATCGCCGCGATCGTCGCCGCCTTCGGGGTGCAGCGACAGAGAATGTGCCAGAACCGATTTCTGATGAGGCAATGCGTCCGCTTGCCATCGCCACACCGCCGCGCTATAGTAAATTCATTCGCGAGTCTGCTTCGCTGGCACGATTGGTACCCCGTATGGGGCATATCATGGAGTGTTCGATGATCACCCAGGAGAGTCAGCCCCGTGGCCGACGTCATTTTCTCCGGCAAGCCCTCGTGCTTTCGGGCGTCGCCGTCGGCGCGGGGATCCTCAACGCCTGCGGGCAGAGTGCCGCCCCCACAGCGACGAGCGCCCCGGCCGCCGCAACCCCGGCTGCCCGGCCCGCGACGGCTCCGGCTTCCGCTGCGGCGCCAACGGGCGTGCTGAATTTCGCCAAGCCGGGGAAGGTGCGGACGAAAGATCCGCAGAAATTCTACGGTCTCAACGAGTTTGTGCTGCATCGCAACATCTTCGAACCGCTGGTTGACCTCGATCAGCAGGGTAAGATCTACGGGGTCCTGGCGGAGAGTTGGCAGCCGTCTGCTGACGGCAAGACGTGGACATTCAAGTTACGCCAAGGGGTAAAGTTCCACGACGGCACGCCGTTCGACGGCGAGTCGGTCAAGGCGACGATCGGGCGCGCGAAGGGCAACGCCCTGTCGGGTCTCTCATTCGTCTTCAAGGATTTCGAGGACGAACCTGTACGGATCGTCGACAAGTACACCGTCGAACTACGGACCAAGATCCCGATCGCCCCGCTCCTCAACAACATCGTCGTGGTCTACATGGTCCCGCCGAAGGCCGGCGCCAACAGGGACATGACCTACGAGGAGGGGATCGGCACCGGTCCCTTCCGGATCACCGACTTCAACATCGATCAGCAGTACGTGCTCGAGGCGAACACGGACTATTGGGAGAAGGGGTTCCCGAAGGTCAGCAAGGTGATCTACAAGCCGATCCTCGACCAGAGTTCGCTCGTCGCGGCGCTCCGCGCCGGCCAGGCCGATCTGATCGAGGGCATCAGCGAAGAGAACGTCCAGACGATCAAGAATGACCCGAACTTCAAGATCATCCGCAGCGAACTGTGGCAGACCGACTTCCTGACGCTGAATGGCGAGACCCACCCGCACCTCGGCAAGCCGGAGGTGCGCCGCGCGTTCAACTACGCGCTCGACCGCGACGTCATCGCCAACGACATCCTGAGCGGCAACGCCAAGCCGCTGGCCTCGTACCCGCCGCGTGGACTGCTGGGCTATAGCGAGAAAGACCCGATCAAGCTCAATCCCTACAACCCCGGTCAGGCCAGGAAAGAGCTCGCTGCCGCAGGGCTCGCGAGCGGATTCGAGGCCGAGTTGAAGGTGCCGAACGGCCAGTTCACGAAGGGCAAGGAGATCGCCGAGTACGCAGTCCAGGAGCTGGGCAAGATCGGCGTCAAGCTGAACTTGAACCTCCAGGAGCCGATCGCCGCGCTCGCCTCCTTCAATGACGGGAAGTACGAGGTTGGCTACGGCGGCAGCATCGCCGTGACGGGCGATCCGGACCGTTACCTCCAAGAGCGCGTGGTCGGCGATCTCTACCATGTGAAGTTCGGCGACGAGGCGGTCAAGCAGCAGATCCGCGACGCCGCGACGACGATCGACACGGCCAAGCGGCAGGCACTCTACGAGCAGGCCGCTGCCGGGCTCTGGCAGGCGCCTCCGTTCATCTACCTGCATCAGATCAACTGGAACTACGCCGCGCGCGCGAAGGTAAAGAAGTTCACCTGGTTGCCGAACCGGATCTTCTCCTTCCGCGACACGGAACTCGGCTAAACGTG
>JBBSII010000215.1:0-7219 GCA_038232175.1 Thermomicrobiales bacterium | reverse complement strand
GTCGGCGTGGACGAGGCGGACGAGCCGTGGACCCCGGCAATCCGCGCCATCATACCCCGTTATTCAACCAACCCGGACTTCGCGCCCATCGACTTAATTGGCGAACTCGAACGACGCCGTCTCTTCGAGAAGCGCGGCGACTACACCACAGGCCCGCTGCCGCTCGCCCGCTCCGTCGCTGACTTCATCGAGTGGTTCCATTCGATGAGCAGTTTCTCGCGCGACCTGATGACGCCGGATGCCGTCGCCGCCTTCGACGCCGAAATCCGCGACGCCGTCGCGCCGTATGTGCGGAACGGACTCCTCGATACGCACGTCGTTGGGCGGTTCGTCTGGGGTAAGCCACTGGGGAAGTAGTGAGTAGCGAGTAACGAGAAGATACCAGTCGCCTCGCTACTCGTCACCGATACCTCTTGCGGTGTTCCGGGATCGTTACGCAGCCCGTTCGGGGTTGTAGCGTAGCACCATGAGTTGGTCGGCGCGGATCGCGAGGATTGCGTAGGTGCGCCCATCATTGTCGCTGAACTCGACCTCGTACACATCCGGCGCCAGGTCCTCGACCACCGTACCGACCTGACCGCGCGTCAGTCCTTGCTCCGGCATGTCATCGAGGAGCGCCACCGTCTGAAGGAGGGGGATTTTCGTTTCCATATGCTCCCTCGTTCATAGACGTATGATAACGTGCACGATCCAAATACTTCAGACATTCGCGCGCCGGTTATCACAGTCTACGAAAGCGCGGTCTGCATGTGGCAGCCTCATCGGGAGGCTGCCACGCCGATGAACTCCGTCAACGCAGAGGTCCTATCGCTACCAGTCCGAGACCGAGTTGTCCTCCCGCCGGAGAATGCGCAGGCCGGGCAACTGGAAGGGGTACGCCGCTGCCGCTTCCTCGTTCAGTTCGACGCCGAGGCCGGGCGTGCCGCCGCTGTACAACTTGCCGCCTTCGAGGCGCATGTCCGTCTGGATGATGTCCGCGATGATCTCCGGTCGCCACGTCAACTCCTGCACCGCGAAGAGCGGCGTCGAGAGGTCGAAGTGGAGGCACGCCGCTGTCGAGACGGGGCCGAGCGGGTTGTGCGGGGCCTGCTCGATGTAGTGCGTCTCGCACCACCCGGCGATCTTCTTCGCCTCCGTCAACCCGCCGCAGATGCACAAGTCCACGCGGCAGTAGTCCATTAAGTCCTGCTCGATCAGCGCCTGCCACTCCCACTTGCTCGCCAGTTGCTCGCCCGTCGCGATCGGCACGGAGATGTGCTGGCGGAGGTACTTGAACTCGCTCGCGTTCTCGGCGCGCAGCGGGTCCTCGATGAAGAAGGGGCGCAGCGGTTCGAGCGCGCGGGCGATCTGGATGGCATACGTCGGCGTCGTGCGCTGGTGGAAGTCCACGCAAATCTCGATCTCCGGCCCCAGCGCCTCGCGCAGCGCGGTGAAGGCGTCCACCGTCCAACGCATCGCCTGCGCCTGCTCATAAATGCCGTCCCGCTCCTGGCTGCCGCCCTCGCCGACGCCAAAGCGAACGAACTGCCAGCCGCCCGCGACCTGTTCCTTCGCGTACGAGACCATCGCATCGATCCCGGCGCGCGGGCTGGCGTCCTCGCCACCCCGCCGCTGGACGTGGCAGTAGCAGCGGGCATAGTCGCGCGTCCGGCCGCCGAGCAGGTCGTACACCGGCACACCAAGCGCCTTGCCGCGCAAGTCCCACAGCGCGAGGTCGATCGCGGCGACAGCGGCGGCGTGGACATGCCCGCCCCGGAAGAACTGCCCGCGCCAGAGCGTCTGCCAGATGTGCTCGATGCGCGACGGGTCCATGCCGATCAGGAGCGGCGTGTACGTCTTAATTAGTCCTTCGAGCGCGAGTTCCTTGCCGTTGATGCCCGCCTCGCCAAGCCCGGTCAGACCCTCGTCCGTGTAGACCTTCACAAAAGCGTAGTTACGCTCCGGGCGGTCGGGGTCGTGCAGCAGGAACGTCTTGACATCGGTAATTTTCATCGCGCTAGTTCCGGCCCATGCCGCAACCACAGTTGCCGCCGCAGCCGCAGCCGCCGCCACCTGCGGACATGCTGCTTTGCCCACCGCCTGAACTCACCGCCGCGAAGACGGAGAGAACGCGGCGCGTATCAGTCTGCGCGCAGGTCGGGCAGGCGACGCCTCCCTCAGCGTTTTCCGGTGTTGCGTGGCGGATCAGTTTCTCGAACCGCTCGTTGCAATCGGGGCAGAAGTACTCGTACATCGGCATCGGGCTTCCCCTCTCATTTCTTCAGCGAGACATCGCCGTCAGTGTAGCGACGACAAAGAATATCCGTCAACAAATCCGTTCGATTTTTTAACAGGTAGGTGCGTTTCTCAGAGAGCATGCACCTGGGGTGGCTCATTGATTCGGCTTTTCCGCGCGAGCGTTTATCGCGGAAACATCGACGAGGCCCCCTCCCGTCACCGGAGAGAAGGCCTCGTCTCAGCAGTACGCAGCGGTTTACGTGGTCACGAAGGTTCCGGTCAGCAACGGCGTCGTGTTGTCCGGGGTGGTAACGGTCAGCGTGTAGGCGCCCGCGACGACAGATCGCGATCGCCCTGGAGGATCTGGCCGGCCTCGCCGCTGCGGAAGGCCGAGGGGGGCGCGCGGCGCGCTTGCTGGGGACGGCGACCGCGCTGCACGCAATGATCGGTACCCCACAGCCCATACCGGAGCGGGTCGCATTGGAGCAGGCGGTGGCGCGGGCGCGGGCGGCGCTGGGCAAGGAAGCATGGCAGGCCGCGTTCGCGGCTGGTGGGGAACTCTCCGCAGAGGACGCGATCGCGTACGCGATGCAGACGTGAACGAGCCCGACGCAGGCACGATGATCTCGCCGTTACCCAGTTACTCGCCATCTCAAAAACGGCCGAGCCTGTTCATAATCGGGTTGCTCGGTGATCGCATATGCCTCGTGTCGGATGGCGACCGAGCTGCGTGCGTAGCGCGGTCCGTTCAGGCGATGTCGCGGTTCCGGCGACCGAACAGGGAAAGCCGCTTCGTCGTGTTCCGTTCCGGGCGATCCGGGGTAAAATCGGGGCCGTAAAGCGCACGTCGGTCGGCGAGGTCACGCTCGCGCTTCGTCTCGTGCAGGATAGAATGGGTGATCGCAAGAAGTTCATACATGGCGTTTGTAGCTCCTTCATTTCGTCTGTCGTGGCGGCATGTCCGCTACGTATTTCAGTATGGCGGACATGCGCCGCCGCACCCACGACCCTCGGTACAGCGCGGCTGTGGCCGGGCGGTCAGTTTGTCTCCTGTCCTTTCGGGCGTCTGACATCAGTGCATTTTGATTCAGCCGGTATAGCCGCACATGCCGACGCGCGGCGAATTGACCACGGGAAGAAACATCTCCTCGCCGCACTCGTGGGTCTTGGCGCATGCATCGCAGAGCCAGCCCGCACCCTCATAGACGCACTGGGCGCATACCTGCGTGGCCTCCCGTCCGCATCGCTCGCAGGGGATGTGCGGCGGCTCGTTGCGCGCCAGCACCGCAACCGATGTGCCCCTAATGCGCCCCTCCCGCTCCGCCACCACCCGCAGGCTCAGCTCCGTGGTGGTGCCGAAATCGTACTCGTGGGTGCACTGATCCCCCACGCGGAGCACATCACCGAGCTTCACCCCGCGCATGCTCCGGTCGTCGAAGCCGTACACCGAATCCACATACGAGACGTAGGAGCCCTCGGCAATTCTGAAGGCGCTCAGATGCCCGCAGCACTCCAGCCAGGTATCGCGCAGAAAACGATCCAGCCTGGTCAGGGTGGTATCCGCAGGTATGTCAAGATGCATCCAGTACATCGAGGCATATCGACCCCAAATCATCAGGTGGAGGAGCCGACCTTGCCGTGCTTTCCTCCCGCCAGAATCGCTCTCTGCCGCCGTCCGCGCCTTGCACGTCTGGAGATGCTTCGCCATGCCGGACTTGGTGTACTCAGCATTACAGAAGCAGCACTTCCCTTTCGTGATCGTTCTCGGCATCCTGCCGCTCCTCTCTTTCGTCCGCTCCATCGGCATGACTCGGCACGATGGCTCATGATAGCCATCGGCGGGTAATTGTACCGCAGACTGCGCCGAACGCTACTTTTCAGAGCAGCACAAATGTCAAGCAATCCTGTGTAGGTTCAGATAGGTGCGCAACGGATGGAGGGATGGAACGGTGTCCACGTGCCATCGCTCGGCGTTGGCCGACGACCGTCATCTACTCCCCGTACCCGAACGTCGGCGGCGCCAGCGGAAGGGCAGGTTCGCCGCCCGTCTCGCGTCGCAGCCATGCCCGGATGTCCGGCTCGTGGTCTGTGTGCAGGTGCGCGAACGAGCTACCCAGCACTGCGGGACCGATGGGCAGGTCACCCAGCCACGCGAAGCGGCCGGGAGTCAGCAGGTCGTCACTCGGCATCGATGCCACCGCTGCGGCGAGGGCAGCGAACTGCGCCGCGCTCTCCGCGAGCACCTCGCTGGCGGGCTGATCCTTGTCGCGTGCAGAGAACCAGGTGTTGATGGCGTCGACCCCCGCCTCCGTCTCCTCGTCCAAGCCTGCGGGCCACGGGTGGGCGGGCGGCCCCGCTCCTCGGTGTGCGGCCTCCAGGCGGGTAATGGTCCACCCGCGCCAGCCGTTGAGGTGCGCCGCCATGTCCCTGAACGTCCACGGCCCGTTGTTGGCGCCGGGGCGGTCCATCAGCCCCGCGTGCTCCACCGTCGCGACGAGGGCATCCCAGTAGCGGCGCTCGACGGCGAGAGCGGCGAGCAGGTCGTCCTTCGTCGGTGTCGTGTCCGGCATTGCCTTCCCCCTTCGCGCACATGATACAACCAACGCACGGAGGCGCAAGGCGCGTGCCAGATACTTGGAGGCACGGTTCAGGATCGGAGAAGAGGGGGAAATGCTGAGGGGGATCTCCTCGTCCATGGCATTCGTTGGGACCTGTCCGCGATTGCCATGCGCCAGCGCCGCTACCCCGCGTTGCCGATCGGCGGCGAGCAGCCGCCTTCCCTGCCAGGCCGAGACGCCACGCACTACCGCCCCTGCCCCGACCGAGAGCGCTCCTCGATCCACTGCCGCGATCACCACCCCCGTCGTTGTTCTTTCGCGTTCACGGTTACGTTCTCCATAACGAACATTGGCGCTGAACAGTTACCGGGTGTCAGAATCATAGAACACCGACACAACGTCAACAGGACTCTTGACAGGATGCGAGCGGATGCGTAGCATGATCCAGCCTCAGTGCCGAGGTAGCTCAGTCGGTAGAGCATACGACTGAAAATCGTAGTGTCGGCGGTTCGATCCCGCCCCTCGGCACCACTCTTCTCCCTAAATATGCACGCAGAACAAGGGCGATACCGCAGTCGGTATCGCCTTTTTACGACAACAATAGCCGTCACTCTCTGTACCGAGGCCACGATAAATTACGGGGCTACCGTTGCGGTAGGAGTCGGAGGTGCGGTGGTCCCGCTCCGCGATGGCGGCGTGGCGACCGGGGCCGAGCCTGTCGTCGTCCCAGTGGTTGTACCTGTTCGCGTAGCGGTCGCTGCGGGGGTCGTGGTTGCTGGCGTGGATGCCGCCGGGGAGGTCGTACTGGTCGATGTGGCGCTTGGGGCGCTGCTCAGGCTGCTCGTCTGTGTGCTGACCTGGCTCGCTGGCTCCGTTGCAGGTGTGGGTGTGCCCTCCCGACGGATTGGAGTCGCGGGGGCGGTCGTCGTCGCGTCGGGAGTGCCGGAGGGCGCGGTGGTGCCGGAGGGCCCCGGCGTGCCTATCCCGATGGTGCCAGTGGTACCGGTGCCGCCAATCGTCCCCGTTGCGCCGGGTGAGCCGATGCCATTTGTCGGCATCAGTGTGGTCGAGGAGCCATTGGCCCGGCTCGGCACGATCGGCGTACCCGGTTGGGTTTTGGGCCTGTCGTCATTGCCGCCGGTGGCGATCTCCTTGACGGTTGTGATGATCGTCTGCGTCGCGTTCTGCACACCCGCAGCGGCGAGGCGCCCCATCGGGGTGAAGATGACGAGCAGGATGAGTGCTGCGGCGAACGCACCGACCAGTCGAGGCCGCAGCGCCCACCACTTCGGGGCGGGGGCCGCCGCATCGAGACGCGCGTTGAGTTGCGCCAGCGCATCGGGCGCGGGGGCGACGCCGTCCGCCCGCTCCCTCAGCGTCTCGCCGATGAGTGCGTCGAGACGCGACGTACCTTGGGGCGATCCTGCCGGTTCCGACGATGGGGACGTGCGCTCCGGGCGGTGCTCCATCGTCATTCACCCGCTCCCGGCGCCGGTTCCGTCACCTGGACGCCACGGGTGTATTCCGGGGGAACGAAGCGGTGATCGCGCGTCAGTTCCTCCCGCAACGCCTGCCGCGCGCGATGCAACCGGGACTTGATCGTCCCGGGGCGCACGCCCAGTGCGTTCGCCATCTCCTGCTCGTGCAGGTCGGCGTAGTAGCAGAGGACGAGAACGGATCGCTGATCGACGGACAGCCGCTCCATTGCCTGCCAGATGGCGCGGCGCAACTCCGCCTGCTCGGTGTGGTCGGCGGGTCCGGGTCCGGGGTCAGGGCCGAGCAGCGCGTCGAGGTGCGCGTCCGACACCGGCACCGTGTCGCCGCTCCGGCGATTGCGCTTGAGGTAATCCACGCTGACGTTGTGGGTGACCCGATAGAGCCAGGGGAGGAATGAACGGCTCAGATCGAAGCGCCGCAGCGCGGAGAAAAGTTCGATGAAGACGAGTTGGGTGATGTCATCCGCCGCTTCCCGATGATGCGCGATCAGGTAGGCACTCCGGAAGACACGCAGGTGGTACATCTGAAACAACTCGGCGAACGCCGCGCGATCCTGCCGCTGACAGCGTTCGAGCAAAGAGTGCATGTTCGCCGCGTCCGGCATCCCGTATTCCCTATCTCTTTCAACAACTGGCCATGATTACTCGCTCAGCACCGATGCAAGTCTCGTTCCACCCAATGACAACAATCCTGAATATCCGTCAAAGTGATAGTGGGGCGGTGTGCGCGTACTGCATCTCTGACAGCCAGTAGCGCCATACAACATACTACTCCTTGGATAATTTGGGCAAACCTCACGGCGTTTCCCCAGGGCTTATTCAAAGTCGAAGAAGGAGGATCCCTCCGGTAGGATAGGGTTGTCTTGACTCACTACCCGAAGGAGGAATCCATGTCCCAGATCGTACCACCCCTCGCCGCTGTGCTGGCGGACTTCCCCGATTTCCGTG
>JBBSII010000214.1:0-7221 GCA_038232175.1 Thermomicrobiales bacterium | reverse complement strand
ATTGCGCCACTCCCCGTCCCGACGTCGATGACGCGCGCGGGACATCGACGCCCATCCAACCACGCTGCGGCCCACGCAACAAGCAACTCCGTCTCCGGGCGCGGCACCAATACATCCGGCGTCACCGCGAATGTCAGATCATAGAAGGATTTATACCCGAGCAGGTAGGCGACGGGTTCGCCGCGCGCCCGCCGGTCGAGCAGATCGTGGAATGCATCGATGCGAGCGGGCGGCGCGGCTTCCGGCAAATGAGCGTAGAGTGAGGCGCGACTGAGATGCATCGCGTGGCCGAGCAGCAGCGCGGCGTCGAGTTCGGGCGATTCACTGCCCGCATCACGAAGCCGCGCCACACCAACCGAGAGCAGATCACGCAGCGACAGCGACGACGCGGCGGTCACGCTAGTTGAGCGCGAGTCCGGCGGCGGCGAGACGATCCGCCTGATCGACCGCGCGCAACTCCGCGATCAGCGGTTCGATGTCGCCGTTGAGCACGCCGGGGAGGTTCGAGCGGTTCATGCCGATGCGATGATCGGTCACGCGATCCTGCGGGAAGTTGTACGTGCGGATTTTCTCGCTGCGGTCGCCCGTGCCGATCTGCGACTTGCGCTCCGCCGAGAGTTCCCGCTGCTGCTTCTGCGCCTCGATGTCGTACAACCGGGCGCGGAGCACGCCCATCGCCTTGTTCCGGTTCTTCAACTGGCTCTTCTCATCCTGACACGTCACCACGACGCCGCTCGGCAGGTGCGTGATGCGCACCGCGCTGTCGGTCGTGTTGACGCTCTGCCCGCCGTTCCCGCCCGACCGGTAGACATCGATCTTCAAATCCGCCTCGTTGATCTGGACATCGACCTCCTCGACCTCCGGCATCACGATCACGGTGGCGGTGGAGGTGTGGATGCGGCCGCCGGATTCCGTCGCGGGGACGCGCTGCACGCGGTGCACGCCGCTCTCCCACCGGAGGTGCGCGAACGCGCCCTTGCCGTGCACCTCGAAGACGACTTCCTTCATCCCACCGATGCCCGTCTCGTTCAGGTCGATCAACTCGACCTTCCACCGCTGCCGCTCGGCGTACTTCGTGTACATCCGGTAGAGTTCGGCGGCGAAGAGCGCCGCCTCCTCGCCGCCCGTGCCGGCGCGGATCTCGACGATCACATTCTTCTCGTCCTTCGGGTCCTTCGGCACGAGCAATCGGCGCAGCGTCGCCATCTCGGCATCGTGGCGGCCTTGCAAGCCGACGAGTTCCTCGCGCGCGAGGGCGACGAGTTCGGCGTCGCCCTCGTCATCGGCCATCGCCTGCGTCGCGCCGATCTCCACGTCGAGGTCGCGCAACCGGCGGTAGGCGAAGACCGCATCCTCGATCTCGGCACGCTCCCGCCCGAGCGCGGTCAGCCGCGCGTGATCCGTCACGACATCCGGCTGGCCCATCTCCTCTTCAATTGCCATGAATCGCCGCTCAAGGTCGGCGAGGGTGTCGAGCATCTGCATGGTGATTCCAAACTCCTTCGTCCTTCGTTTAATACAACAGTCGCGCGTGCCGAAATCTTCCCCTGCGCGGTGCGCGTCGCTAGCCGTGCGCGGGAAGCTCACACCAACTGTGCAGCAAACGTCGAATCACCTTCATTGGGCCGCTTCTCCTCACCACCATCACCGGAGCGAGAACCGCTCCATTGTAGTATAGCGCGGACCGCCCGCCCCGAGCACGCTTCGGATGAGTGAAACGTGCGCAATCGGCCATCCGGCGGGCGGCACCGTGACCGGCCTGCGGAGCGCGGCGACGAGTGCGTTCGTCCCCGACGCGTCGCGATGTCCGTTCCGGACGCGCCCGAGTGTCAGGTGCGGCTGGAATGGCTTGCGATCCGCGACGATACCCTCGACCTGCCGCAACACCTCCGCAACTGACTGGTGCAGCGCGAGCAAGGCATCCACCGCACTGCGCATCCCAAGCCAGAGCACACGCGGCGCATCGAGCGACGGGAATGCCCCAACCACGCCTTCGCGCAGCATGAAAGCGGAGTGCGGCGCAGTCGCCGCCGACAGCGCATCGGTCAATGATGGGATGTGCGTCGCCATGACATTGCCGAGAAACTGGAGCGTCAGGTGCGTGTGCTCCGGTTTCGTCCAGCGCACCGGCAGGTCGCCGCGCTGCCGCAGCGTCTGCTGCGCCGCGACGACCGCCTGCCGCATCGCGTCGTTTGTTTCGAGCGCGACGAAGAGCCGCATCATGCGCGGGCCTGTGGTGGTGCGTTGCTCGTCTATGGTCTCGTCCATCGACCCTACCATACCGCACTGGAAAGCGGTTTCACAGGCCGCGATCACCGTGAGGGTCGCATTAATCGCGTGGTACACTGGCGCGGCAATCGACCGCAGCAACGCGCGGAGTCTGTTTGAGAGGGGAGCATTCACGATGGCACAGGGTTTTCACGGCGTATTCACGATTCCCGTCACCCCGTTCGACCGGCACGGCAACATCGACGAGGACTCGCTGAAGAATGAGGTCGATTGGTGCATCCGGGCGGGCGGGCACGGCATCGTCGCGCCCGTCAACGCGAGCGAGTCGCCGACGCTGCTGGACGACGAACGCAAGCGCGTGACGCGGCTCGTCGTCGAATCGGCATCGAAGCGCGTGCCCGTCGTCATCGGCGTCTCCGGCGTCAGCACGCAGGCATCGGTACTGTACGCGAAGTACGCGAAGCAGGTCGGCGCGGACGCCGTAATTGCGATGCCGCCGTACGGCGTGCGGCTGGCGGACCCGGAGAGCGTCTTCGCCTTCTATCAGGCCGTCGCGGACGCTGCGGACGGCCTGCCGGTCTTCATCCAGAACTGGTCCGGCCCGGCGGGCACGGTGATGAGCGCGCACCAGTTGACGCGCCTGATGACGGAGATCGACAACGTCTCCTACCTCAAGGAGGAGACGGTCAACTCCGGGCACCTGATGACGACCGTGCTCGCGACGGCGGGCGACGACTGCCTCGGTGTGATGGGCGGCATCGGAGGCCGCTACCTGATGGACGAGTTCTCGCGCGGCGCGTGCGGCACAATGCCCGCGTGCCAGGTGACGGACGTGCACGTGAACATCTGGAACGCGCTCGAATCCGGCAATCTCGACAAGGCGCGCCGCACCTTCAACCGCCTGCTGCCGCTCCTCAACATGGAGGCCGCGTTCGGCGCGTCGCTCTACAAGGAGGTGCTGAAGCGGCGCGGTGTGATCGCCACGACGACGATGCGCTCCCGCAAGGCCTCCGCCCTCGACGAGTACGACCACAAGGAACTCGATGCGATCCTGCGCGATGTGTCGGACTTGTTCTCGATCTGATTGGGCAGATGGGGGTAGGTAAGATGACGATGACCCCTCCGAATCTCGGTGGCGGCTGGCTCGGCAAGTATGGCAAAGGACGCACAGTCACACGCGCCTTCCTGATGGGCGAGGGTTTTACCAACGCGGACATGGATGGTCGGCCCGTCATCGGCATCTGCAACTCGTGGAGCGAGTTGAACAACTGCAACTACCACCTGCGCGAGGTCGCGGAGGCCGTCAAGCGGGGCGTCTGGCAGGCGGGCGGCTTGCCGCTTGAGTTCCCCGTCATCTCGCTCGGCGAGGTCTTCATGACGCCGACGACGATGATGTTCCGCAACCTGATGGCGATGGACGTGGAGGAGATGATCCGCGCGCAGCCGCTCGACGGCGTCGTGCTCCTCTCGTCGTGCGACAAGACGACGCCCGCGATGATTATGGGGGCGGCGAGCGCGAACCTCCCCGCCATCCTCGTTACCGGTGGGCCGTCGCTCTCCGGGCGGTATCGTGGCAAGGATGTCGGCACGACCGACTACACGAAAATGGATGCCGAACTGCGCGCGGGCCTCGTCTCCGATGAGGAGATGATGGAGTTCGAAAGCGGCTACAAGCGCAGCGTCGGCCACTGCGAGGTGATGGGCACTGCGAGCACGATGACGAGCCTCGCGGAGGCGATGGGCTTCTGCCTCCCCGGCTCCGCGAACATCCCGGCGGTCGATGCGCGCCGCTACCACGCCGCCGAGGCGTCGGGGCGGCAGATCATCGAGATCGTGAAGCGCAACCTCCGCCCGTCGGACATCATCACGCGCGCGGCGCTGGAGAACGCGATCCGGGTGAGCATGGCGATTGGCGGCAGCACGAACGCGGTGATTCACCTCGTCGCGTTCGCGAACCGGCTGGGAATCGACCTGCCGCTCTCCGTCTTCGACGAGATCAGCCGCACGACGCCCTTCATCGTCAACGTCAAGCCCTCCGGCGAGTACATGATGAACGAGGTCTTCGAGGCGGGCGGCGTCCCGGCGGTGATGAAGGAGATCGAGTCGCTCCTGCACCGGGACTGCATCACCGTGACGACGAAGACGATCGGCGAGAACCTCGTCAGCGCGCCACCGTCGCGCGATCACGATGTCATCCGCCCGATCACGAACCCGCTCAGCCCCGAGGGGGGCACGGCGATCCTGCGCGGCAACCTCGCGCCGTTCGGCGCGGTCATCAAGCAGACCGCCGCGTCGCCGCACCTGCTCGTGCATCGTGGCCCGGCGGTCGTCTTCAATTCCAACGACGAACTGCACGCTGCCCTGCACGACGACGAGTACGAGATGGACCCGAACGCCGTCATCATTCAGCGCTACCAGGGGCCGCTCGGCTTCCCCGGGATGCCGGAGACGGGTGGCGGCGTCGCCGTCCCGATCAAGCTCATCCGGCGCGGCATCCGCGACATTGTGCGCATCACGGACGCGCGAATGAGCGGCACCGCGTTCGGCACGACGGTTCTGCACGTCTCGCCGGAGGCGGCGGCGGGCGGCCCGCTCGCGGCGGTACGCAACGGCGACATCATCGACCTCAACGTGCCCGAACGCACGCTCAACGTCCTCATCTCTGACGAAGAAATGCAAGAGCGCTTGAAGGAGTGGAAAAGCCCGGTGCCGGACAATGTGCGCGGCTACCACTGGCTCTACCTGAACCATGTGCTCCAGGCGCACGAGGGGTGCGACTTCGATTTCGCCCGTGCGCAGGGCATGAAGGGTGTGAGGGGGTAGGGAATATGACGTTGAATGTCGCGGTGATTGGTGCGGGGCGGCGGGGGATGGCGCACACCGAGGCGGTCGCGGACCGCGAACAAGACGCGCGGGTGGTCGGCATCGCGGATGTGGACGAGGCGCGCGTGCGGTCGCTCGTCGGCGCGCACGCGCCCCACGCGACGGCGTACACGGACGTGCTGACGATGCTCGATGCCGTCGCGCCGGATGTCGTCTACATCACCACGCCGCCGCCGCTGCACAAGGCGCAGACACTCGCGGCGTTGGAGCGGGGCGCGCACGTCATCCTCGAAAAGCCGATCGCGCTCACCGTCGCGGAGGCCGACGCCATCGGCGAGGCGGCGGCGAAGGCGGGGCGAATGATTCACATCTGCCATCAGTTGCGCTACGTCAACGGCATCGACGCCCTGCGGGAGCGGCTGATGCAGCAAAAGGTCGCCCTCACCCACATCTGGAATTACCGCAAGGGGCCGGATGTCCCCGGCAACTGGCAGCGCACCTGGGGCGGCGGGCACGTCGTCGAGTGGGGCATCCACTACCTCGACCTCTGCCGCTACGTGATGGAGACCGAACCCGTCGAGGTCTACGCGCGCTACGCCGATCAGGTGATGCACGGCAAGGAGAATTGGGACAACTGGGACGCCTACAGCCTGACGGTGCAGTGGGCGAACGGCGCGGTCTGCGGCTACGCGAGCACCTATGCGCTCCCGCCGGGCATCGAGAGTTCGTCCGGCCTCGCGATCATCGCCGCCGAGGGCAAGGCGGAGTTCGGCTGGGCAGGCTCGACATGGACGACGCATGAAGGGACAGAGACATTCGCCGGCACGCAGGGGGACGGCGAGCGCAACCTCGCCAAAGCGTTCTTCGCGGCGGTCACAAGCGGCAACACGGACGGCATCCGGCAATCGTTCGACGACGCGCTGCGCACACACCGGCTCGTGATGGCGGCGAACGAGTCCGCGCAGACGGGGAAGCCGATCCAGCTGTAGACGGCTTGGCATCCGTTCAGGCGGTCGGCTCCAGGCCGACTGCCCACTGCACGCCGCGTTGCAGGAGGCGGCGGGAGAGCGGATTCGCGTACGTCTCCGCGTTGTGCCCAATCGAGACGTAGAAGACCCGACCAAGCTCCTCATCCCGCGTCCACGCGACGGGCTGCAAGCCGTGCGATGGCGACCGCGCGAGGAGATGATACTGCGTCGGGTCGTCATCCAGCGTGTACAACTCATCGAACACCGTGAACGACGAGAGCGGCCCGGTGATGGGGTGCGCGGGGTCGGCGATCTCCACGACGATGTCGAGTTGCGGCGGGTGCTCCACGAACCGCCCGCCGAGGAGCCGCTTGCTGTCCGGCTGGTTGCGAAAGGTGTCGCTGGCGCAATGGACACCGATATACCCGCCACCGCCCCGGACGAACTGGAGCAGTGCGTCGTATTGCGTGTCCGTGATGTCGCGCGCGGTCGTGTAATTGACGATGCCCGCGTAGGCGCGCAGGTTCTCCGGCGCGAGGGTGGCGAGGTCCTCCGTGGCGTCAACCTCCATGCCGATCTCCCGGAAGAGCGTCGTCATAATCGGCGCGAAGATGCGGAACTGGTGGTACTCCGTCGTCTGCCCACCGAGAAGGAGTAGCCGTAATTCCACGTCTTCTCTAATCATCATCACGCTCAGTCCTTGTAGAATCTCACCCCCGGCCCCTCTCGTACGGAGCCATCGCCCAAAGGCTTCGATACGGTGGGATCACGGCGGCGATGGAGAGGGGAGGGGAGGGATTTGCTTTGGTCCTCAATCCTCAGTCCTTAGTCCTTCGTCCTTCGTCCTTCGTCCTTCGTCCTTCGATTGAGCGTACGTGGCAGGGGCGCGACCGTCAAGCCGATTTCGTGTACGCTATGCGGAAGAACGTCGCGACAGAAGCGAGGCGCGGATGCAGCCACCGATGAACAACTATCGCAGACTGCGCATCGAGAAGATGAAGTACCCGCATGTGCGCTACTACTCGTACCAGAAGCGGCTGGTGCACACCCAGGGCGATGCGTTGATCCTCTATAATTCACCCGGATTGGCGATCACGGATCATCTGCGCGGCGGCGGCTTCTACCTGCCCACGCAGTCCGTGACGTGGTGCAGCACCGAGCGGTGGAACAACATCGCCGCGATCTACGACTCCAAAGGGGT
>JBBSII010000213.1:0-7276 GCA_038232175.1 Thermomicrobiales bacterium | reverse complement strand
GGGTCCTCGCCCTTGCGCGGCGCGATCCGGTGCGCGAGCAGCGTCGCGACGATCACGCCCGTCATGATGAAGAGGCCGTACCACTTGATGGACAGCCCGCCGATCTGGAACGCCGTGGTGCTATGGAAGAGCACTACGCTTCCTCCGGTCGCTTCAGGACTGAGGACTGAGGACTGAGGACTGAGTGTGGCGTTTCTTGCGAATCTTGCTTGCTCACGATTTGTTACTCCTCTTGAAACCTCAGTCCTCAGTCCTCAGTACTTCCCGAACGTCTTCCGGCGCGGCGGCGAAGGCGGCAGCGTCGTCGGCGAGTTGGAAGGCGGCGGCGCGGATGAGCGTGACGACGGGTTCCTGCTCCGGGGCGAAGGCGACGATTGGTGCATCCTCGCCCTGCATCTCCGGGCGGAGGTCCGTCACGCGGCAGAGCACGTCAATCGCGACGGGTTGCTCGGTGCTGCCGCGCTTGTTCACGGTCGCGAGGAGCACGCGGGTGCGCTGGTCGCCCTCGCCGTCGTCCAGCCAGCGATCCACGAGCGACGAGCGGGTGCGCACGCGCCCCGCCACCACCGTCCATCCCGTCGAGATCCGCCGCCACGCCATCGCACCAACGACCGCGACCTCCGGGTCACTGTCGGAGGACTGAGGACTGAGGACTGAGGACTGAGGAGGGCCCTGTTCCCCGCTCAGCCCTGAGTCCTGAGTCCTCAGTCCTTCCCCGATGGGGATGATGATTGCTTCGCCGTAGAGGTCGTGCGTGTCGGGGGCGGGTTCTTCGAGGGCGGCGCGGACGCGCTTGAATTCCTCGGCCTCGGTGAAGACGAAGCGGAACTGCGGCAGGGCAATCGCGGGGTCGTCCGCCGTCAGGCCCGCGCCCGGCTCGTTCATGCTCGTGCTCTGTGGGGTGACAATGCGGAGCGGCGCATCGTCCACACGGATGATGCGGCGGCGGCGAATCCCCTCGCGCAGGGCGCGGAGCGCGTCCGGCAGCGCTGGATCGCCGAGTAGGTCGTCATACGAGGGCGCATCGGTGATCGGGGCGCGGATCGCGGTGAACTTCTCGCCGAAGAGCCGGGAGAAGCCGCGCGGCCCATCGACGGCGATTGCCGCCCCCGCCTCGCCCGCTTCATCCCGCCAGAGGTCGATGTCCGTGCGCGGCGCGAGCGATTCGCCGATCACGACCGTCCATTTGCCCGTCTCCGCGTCCAGCCACGCGATGCCCGCCGAGACGCGCGCCAACTCCGGCCCCGCCGGGAGGATGACGATCTCCGCCACGCCCCGGTTCGGGTCGGACGGCAGGTGCGTCAGGCCGCGTTCGACGCGCTTGAAGACGGTGCGGTCGTTGAGAAAGAGGCTGGCGACGATCAGGCCCGGCGGGATGCGCCCACCCCCCGCCGCGCCCTTGCCCGTGCCGAGCGAGAGGACATTCGTCGTGATGTCGTCGTACAGATCGGATGCCGCAGGTGTGGGCGCGGCGGTCGTTTCGTTCATGTCCTGCCCTGATTGCTGCGGATCTCCCTGATGCCACGCGGCAGTATACCACCGTCGGCAGTGGGCAGTGAGCAGCGCGACGGGGGCAGGAAGACGAAGCGGTATGATGGCGCGCAGACGCCGTACGAGCGCGTGCTGGCAGCGCCTGCGGTCGCGAAGGCGGACAAGGAGCGGGGACGGACGGAGTATCTGACGCTCACTCCGGTGGCGTTGCGGCGGGAGATCGAGGCCGCACAAGAGGCGCTCTGGCGACTGGCCGGAGTAAGAAATACTCGTGAGGCCACGACCCTGCACGAGTAAGATTTATCCGTGAGGCAATACGCCCTCTACGGAAGTTCGCGGATTGCCTCCAACACCGTTTCGGCGTGGCCCTGCGGCTTCACATTGAAGAAGACTGCCTGCACGACGCCGTCTGTACCGACGACGAAGGTGCTCCGCGCGACGCCCATGTATGCCTTGCCGTACATGCTCTTCTCGACCCAGACACCGTACGATTGCGCGACCTTCGCGCCCTCGTCAGAGAGGAAGAGGAAGGGCAGGTCGTTGTTCTCCTCGAACGTCAGCAAGGCCTTCGTCGGGTCCGGGCTGACGCCGACGACATTGTATCGCTCCGCTTCGAACTCGACCTTCAGATCACGGAAGGCCACTGCTTCGAGCGTTCAGCCATCGGTGTTCGCTTTCGGGAAGGAGAAGAGCACCAGGCCGCGATGATCGCGGACGAGATCGGTGAGGGAATGCTGCGCGCCATCGGTGCCGAGCAGGGAGAAGTCCGGCAGTGTGTCGCCAACGGCGGGTACGTCTGTTTCCTGTGCCACGAGGGGATTCCTTTCCGTGATCGGGGAGCGAGCCTCGGTGTGACCCGCTCCGGCGATTCGCGTTGACGATGCGACGAACGGTTACTTCTTGACGGCCTCGGCGAATGCCTGCTCCATCTTCGTCTGCGCGGATTTCGCCGCGTCTTGCGGCGACTTGTTGCTGACCACGACATCCTGCATCATGTCGGCGTAGATCAGTTTCTGGTCCGCTGCGGTCAACTGCGTCAGCAAATCGGGCGTCGCCTGTGCGGGCGCCCACAGTGGCAACGCTGTCTTGATCGCGTCCGGGAAGGGATCGAAGTAGGGCCGGTCCTTCCAGAATTTCGCGTTCGCCAGGTCCTTGTACACAGGATACCAGCGACCGCCAACTAACTCGTATACCGCCTCTATCTTGTCGGGCTGCATGATCGCCTGGATCATCGCCTTGCCCGCATCCACCTGCTTCGAGGCGGAGAAGATGGCCCACGACCAGGTACCAAGGGTATTGCCGGTGAGTCCCGCCTTGCCCTTCGGGTTCGGCGCCTGCGTCGTGTTCATCAGCAGTTCTTTGTCGTTCTTGTCGAGGAAGGCGAAGATCGACGCGGGGTTGAAGACGAAGGCGGACTGCTTCGACTGATACGAGTTGTTGTTGCCGGTGTCGTCCCAGCCGGGCGAGTCCTGCGGGATCAGTTTGTCCTTCCACCACTTCTGGATGCGTGTGAGGGCGTTCACCGTGCCGTCGTTGTTGATCGCGGGCTTGCCGTCTTTATCGACGAGCGTGCCGCCGTCGGCGCGGAGCAGCAGCGAGATGTTGCCGTTGCCATCGGGCGTGTGGCCGAGGGTGAAGCCGATGCCGAACAGTTTCGGCGGGCTGTTGATCTTGCGCGCGGCCTCCTCGACGGCGTCCCAGGTATCCGGCGCGGCCCGTTTGCCGGTCGCCTTCTCCATCAAGTCGAGGCGGGCGTACATGACGGAGAGATCGGACTCCATCGGGATCGAGTAGACTTTGCCGTTGGCTGAGACGTAGGGGAGCAGTTGTTCGTACATGCCGCCGGCGAGGCCCTTGACGCTGTTGTACACGTCTGTCAGATCCACGAGCCGGTTCTGCCCTGCGTAGAGGATCGTGTCGGTCTGCTGCATCATCACCACGTCCGGCGTCGTCCCCGTCTCGATGGACGCCGCGATTTTCGGCCTGTATCCCTGACTATTCGTCACGTACTCCACAGTGACGCCGTTTGCTTTCCCCCATTCCTGCATTTGCTGTTCGAGGAGTGCATCTCCTGCCGGCGTGAAGGAGACGTTTCCCCACACCGTCATCTTGCCGCTGAACGTCTTCACCGCTGCGGGCGACGCGGCTGCGGAACCCGTCGTGGCGGGTGCGGTCGTCCCGGCAGCGGCGGGCGGTTTCGTCGCGGCGGCCGCACTGCTGCTCGGTGCGGTCGTGGCCGCCGCGCCTGCGGTGGTCGCGCTGCCAGCGGTCGTTGCTGCCGCGCCCACAGTGGTCGCCGCCGGTTTCGGTGTATCGGTCGCGCTCGATCCGCCGCACGCTGCCAATACCGTGCCGACCACCGCCGTTGCCGCCGTTGCCGCCGCGCCCCGCAGCAGCGTGCGACGACTCGTCACTGTGCCCTGTCCGTTGAACATCGCCGATACCTCCTGTACAAACAATCCAAACCGTCCGTGTGCCTGTCCCGACAAGATCGTGCCTGTCCTCCCACTTACCCCTTGACCGCACCGCCGGCGAGACCCGACACCACCCACTTCTGCGCGACGACGTAGATCAGGATCGGCGGCAGCGACGACATGAGCGACATCGCCATCAGCGCCCCCCACTGGAAGACATCGCCGTTGATCAGGCCACTGAGGCCCACCGGGATCGTCTTCTGCGAATCCTTCGTGACGAGCAGGAGGGCGAAGAAGAACTCGTTCCACGAGTTCGTGAAGGCGAAGAGCGCGATCACCGCGAGGGCGGGGAGGGCGAGCGGAATGATGATGCGCACGAGCGATTGGAGGCGCGTCGCCCCATCGATGAGCGCCGCGTCCTCCAGTTCCACCGGGATCGTGTTGAAGTACGAGATTGCCAGCCAGGTGCAGAAGGGCACGGTGAAGATCAGATAGACGACGATCAGCCCCCATGCCTTGTTCGTGATATGGAGTTGGAGGGCGACCCGCAAGATCGGGATAAAGAGCAGCGATGCGGGCACGAGATAGGTGACGATGATCGTCCGTGCCATGATCGTCCGCCCGCGAAACGCGAGCCGGGTCATCGCATAGGCCGAGAGGACGCCGATCACCATCGCGATCACCGTCGTGCCGACGGAGACGAACAGGCTGTTCTTGAGGTACGTGAGGAATTTCGTCTTGTGGATCACCTCGCTATAGTGCTGTCCTGTCAGGTGGCTCGGAATCGGAAAGAGCGACGCCTCCTGATAGAGGTCCTTGTTCGTCTTCACCGACGTCGCGATGATCCAGAAGAAGGGCATCAGCGTCCAGATCGTGAAAATTCCAAGCCCGACGACCATGACAAGCGTCCGCACGCGAATGCGGGGCCAGCGGCGCGTCGTGGCACGCTCTTTGGATTGCGGTCGTGTCCTCGCTGCGATTGCCATCGATACCTCCTACCCTTCGCCCGGGCTATGCGCGCGCGTCAGCGGAGAGCATCCGCTTCGTCAGAAAGAAGATCGCGACGATGAAGAACGGGAAGAACATCACTGAGACCGCCGCCGCCGTGCCGAGTTGTCGCGCGCCGTCGATGCCGATCTCGTAGGCGAGCATCGGGAAGGTCATCGTCGCGTTGGCCGGCCCGCCGCGCGTTAGCACGAAGACGAAGTTGATGCTGTTTGCGGTAAAGATCGTCGACAACAGGCAGGTGATGATAATGACGGGCTTGAGACTGGGCAGGGTGACGTAGAAGAAGCGCTGGAAGACATTCGCACCGTCCATTGACGCCGCCTCGTACTGCTCCTTCGGGATCGCCTGCATCCCGGCGAGGAGCATCATCGTATAAAACGGCGTGCCCTGCCAGACGACAACGACAATCACCGACCAGAGGGCGAGGCGCGGGTTGGCGAGGAACTGAGTCAGGGTATCCTTGTGCAGGTAATCGATGCGGATGATATTGAACATGCCGTTCGGTGTCCCGTCGTAAATCCACCGCCACGTCAGCGCCGTGATCAGCGTCGGCATCGCCCACGGCAGGAACAAGAGCGCACGCATCAGCGTCCGCCCGCGAAACTTCTCGTTGAGCAGCAGCGCCATGCACATGCCGAGCGACAGCTTGACGACGACTGCGGTGGCGGTGTAGACGAACGAAACCCAAACCGACTTGCGGAAGACCTCGCCGTATTGCTTGCCAACGAGCAGGTCGCGGTAATTGCGGAAGCCCACCCACGTCGCCGGGCCACCGACGACCTTGTGCTGGAGGCTGAGAATGATCGCCGAGACAAAGGGATAGGCGATCAGGACGACGAGTACGACGGTGAGCGGCAGGAGGAAGAGCCACGCCAGCTTCCAGTCCCGCCCCAGCACGCGCTGACCGACCGACGTGGTGGGGAGTGTCTTCGAACGCTTGCCAAGCGAAATTGTTGCCATGCGCGATACACCTCGCTCTTTAAGGTCGGGCGCAGCATGTGCTCAGTGGCAGCGCGTCGCCCGTGTCGTCAATCACGATCGTGCCGTCGTCCATCCCCATTCCCCCGCGCGCCTCCCTGTTTGACAGCCCCGTACGGTGGTCCTATGATGTCATACAACTCGTGCTTTGCAGTATACGGTCCGGGGAAGGGGAACGCAAGGGATGTCGATTGCCGAGCCGTTGCGCACCGAGACGATTTACCGCACGGCGCAAGAGCGCATCAAGCAGTACATCGTTCGGCATCGTTTGGCGCCGGGCGACCCGATCCCGACGGAGACAACGCTTGCCCGCGAATTCGGCATCAGCCGCACGCCGCTGCGCGAGGCGCTGAAGGCGCTCGCGATGGCGGGCGTCGTCGAGACGCGGCATGGGCTGGGCACCTATGTCGGGCAGGCGTCGCTCGCCCCGCTGATCGACGGGATGGCCTTCAATCTCCTGCAGAATATCGGCCGGGATACGCGCACGCTGCGCGAAATGCTCGAATTGCGAGAAACCCTCGAAGTCGCACTGGTCCACCAGGTAACGGGTCTCCACACGCGGGAACAGATCGCCCGGCTTGAGGAATGCGTCGCGCGGATGGAGGCAGATGGCGCGCGCGGGGCGAGGAATGCGCAGGTTGACCTTGCCTTCCACGACGCGCTCTACGAACCGCTCGATAACCATGTCGTGACGCTCATTCTGCACGCCTTCTGGGACGTGAAGGAGGCGGTTATCCTCCAGTTGCCCGACGTGCCATCGCTCGCCGCCGCGAATGCCCGCTGGCACCGCGCGATCCTCGACGCGATGCGGCGCGACGACGCCGACGGCGCGGTTGTGGCGATGCGCGAGCAATTCACCGGCATCCGTACCCGCCTCAACCTCTCTGTGGGATAACGGAGACGGCGTGTGGGGCAGGGCGTACGCGTTCTCCATGATAGGGATATCAAGCAAAGTGAGCGCTGATCGCACGATTGTATCGAGCACGATGGCGACAGAGAGAGGCAGTCCAATGAAACCGAACCGCTTCAAGCAGATCCGCGCGGAAGGCAAGATCCCGATCGGTCAGATGATTTCGGAGTTCGGCACGCGCGGCATCGCGCAGATGCTCGACGTGTGCGGCGCGGACTTCGTCCTCATCGACACCGAGCACGCCCCGCACACCACCGGGGACGTGGCGGACCTCGTCGCCTGGTTCGCCGCGACGACGGTCGCCCCGTTCGTGCGCGTGCCGCAGATCGAGTATCACCTGATTGCTCGCACGATGGACGCGGGCGCGCTCGGCGTGATGGTGCCGAACGTCAAGAACGCCGCCGAGGCGAAGGCGATCGTCGACGCCGTGAAATATGCACCGCTCGGGGCGCGCGGCATCGGGCTTGGTGGCGCG
>JBBSII010000212.1:0-7294 GCA_038232175.1 Thermomicrobiales bacterium | reverse complement strand
CCCCGCGATTGATTACGCGCACAGCCGCGGCCTCATCCACCGCGACATCAAGCCCCACAACATCCTAATCGACGCGCGCGGCACGGCGAAGGTGGCGGACTTCGGCATCGCCAAGGGCGTCAACGATGTCCGCATGACGGACGCGGGCACCGCGCTCGGCACGGCGGGGTACATCTCGCCGGAGCAGGCGACGGGGTCGCCGCTGACCGCAGCGAGCGACCTCTACAGCGTCGGCGTCCTGCTGTACGAGATGCTGACGGGCCGATTGCCCTTCGTAGGGGACACGGCGGTCAATGTGGCGATGCAGCACGTCCGCAACGCGCCGCCCCCGCCCACGCGCTACAACGCGAAGATCCCGCGACCCGTCGAGGCGGTCATCATGCGCGCATTGGAGAAGTTGCCGGAGCGCCGGTTCGTCTCCGGTGCGGACATGGTCGCGGCGCTGCGGGGAGAATCCGTGCCGGGGCCGATCCAGACCGTCGCGGTCGCGGGTGCCGGTGCGACGACGCGGGTGCTCCCGGAAGGAACGCGCGCATTGCCGCTCGACGCGCCGCGCGCCCCTGCGGCGATGATCGCGCCCCCGCGCAGGGCCGATGTCGCGGGGGCGCCACGCCGGTCGCGCGGCCCCGGCGTGGGGACGTGGCTGCTCGGCGCAGTCCTGCTTGGCGGCCTGCTCGCGCTCGTTTATCTCGGGTACAAACTGGCGAACGCGAGCAACGCGCCACCCCCGTCGGCGAATGGCACGCCGACGGCCCTCGTCGCCAATGCGACCACAAATGCGACCACCACGGTAATCGCCACGCCGAAGGCATCCGTATCCGCACCCGCCGGGGCGTCACCAAGCCCCGCTGTGACGCCAACGACGGACCCGAACATGCTTCAGGTACCGAACCTCCTCGGGTCATATCAGCCACGGGCGGGCGAGGAACTCCAGAAACTCGGTCTGGGTTTGGGCAAGGAGACACGGCGGACGAACGAAACCGTGCCGCGCGGTCAAATCATCGAACAAGACCCGAAACCGGGGGATTTCGCCAAGAAAGGTAGCCAGATCACTATCGTGACGAGCCAGGGGCCGTCGATCGTCGATCTGAGTGGGCTGAATGTGAAGGGCAAGGCCTACGAGGATGTTGTGAAGCAATTGACCGATCTCGGCCTCACCGCCGATCGCAAGGATGAACTCTCGTCGAACGTCGATGCCGGGCGCGTGACGCGAACCGATCCCCCTGACAAGGTGTTGCACGACGGCGCGGTGGCGGTCTACGTCAGCACCGGCAAGCCCACGCCCACGCCTGCACCGGCGACCGCGACGCCCGCCGCCACGGCAACCCTTGCCCCAACGCCCACGATAGCAGCGACCGCAACGGCGGCGACCGCGACAGCGGCGAAGCCGTCCAGCCCGCCGAGCCGCATCACGCCGGCGGCGCCAGCCGGTGCGGTCGCGGCGGTGCCCAACGTGATTGGGAAAAGCCCGGACGAAGCGAAGCAGCAACTCCAGCAGGCCGGTTTCACGCAGGTCGATGCGGTTGCCCTCTCGATTGGTCTCGGTAACCCGGCGAAGCAGAAGAAGGGGACCGTAGTGGGGATCATTGTTGCCGAGACCCAGACCATTGTCAGCCCCGGCCAGGGGTTACCGAAAGATACGCCGCTTGTCCTCATCGTGCAGGCCAACGATTAAATGACGGAACGGGCGTAAGAGCCGGTTGTCATTCCTCACCCCCGGCCCCTCTCGTCCGGAGCCATCGCTCTGAGATCACTATGTTCATCAGCTTTGGGTGGCGATGGGGAGGGGAGGGGAATGATTGTGCAATCAACGCTATGCAGATCAGTTGCACTCCCACCGCGCTCGATCACTGCTATTCGACGGTTCCCCGGATGCCCACTATACTGAAATCGGGTTGCGTCGCGTGTACGGACGACCCGGGACGGATGATGTCGAAGGAGTATGCATGCCCTCGTTACGGCTCGTTGTCGTCGGTCTGCCCAAGAGTGGCAAGACGACGGTCTTCAATGCATTGACCCGCGCGGACGCGAAAACCAGCGCCTACAGCACCGGCGTGGAGGATGAACCGAACCTGGCAACCGTCAAGGTGCCAGATGAGCGGCTGGATCGCCTCACCGCCGTGTTCAAACCGAAGCGCACCGTTCCGGCGGACGTGCAGTACGTCGATGTCGCGGGGTTGGCGAAGGGCGTCAGCGAGAAGGGCATCGGCGGCGCGCTGCTCGGCCACCTCGCGCAGGCGAACGCGCTCGTCCACGTCGTCCGCGCCTTCGAGGACCCGAACGTGCCGCATCCCGAGGAGAGCGTGAACCCGCTGCGGGATATCGAGACGTTGCAGTTGGAGTTTACGTTCAACGACCTCGGACAGATCGAGAAGCGGCTCGTGCGCCTCGTTGGCCAAATTCAGAAGGTGCGCGGCGCGGAACGCGAGCAGTACGAGCGCGAGCAGGCCGCGCTCGTCAAACTGCGCGACGCTCTCGAAGCGGGGACGCCGATCCGCGAGGTTGCGCTCGACCCGGACGACGAGCGGTTGCTGCGCGGCTTCGGTTTCCTGACCGGGAAACCGCTGCTCGTGCTTCTCAATATCGGCGAGGGTCAGATCGGTGACGAGGCGAACGCGCTGGTGGCGCGGGCGGAGGCGCAGTTCGCCCGGCCCGGCATCGCCTTCGACGCGCTTGCCGGGCAGATCGAGATGGAGATCGGCCAACTCGACCCGGACGACGCGCAAGTCTTCATGGAGGAGTTGGGCATCGCGGAGAGCGGGCTGGATCGCATCATCCGCCGCTCGTATGCGCTGCTCGGGTTGATCTCCTTCTTCACTGTGGGGCCGGACGAATGCCGCGCCTGGACGATCACACGCGGCATGGCCGCGCAGCAGGCGGCGGGCGAGATTCACTCGGACATTGAGCGCGGCTTCATCCGCGCCGAAGTCGTCGGCTACGAGGCGATGCTCGCCGCTGGCAGCATGGCCGAGGCGAAGAAGTTGGGGACGTACCGCCTCGAGGGGAAGCAGTACGTCGTGCAGGACGGCGACATCATCGAGTTCCTCTTCAATGTGTGAGCGGGGGTCGGGTTCGAGGTTCGAGGGTCGAGGTTCGGGGAATACCGCTCGAATCTTCTTCCCCAAACCCCGAACCCCGAACCTCGAACCCGATCCCATGTCCCCCGGCGTCTCATGGTGCTGAAGTTCGCGGGGCTGATGTCGCCCGTGGCGATGCTCGGCATCGTCGGGCTGTGGCTCATCCTGCTGGCGCTAGCGCGCGTCCCGTCGGTGCGTCGGCGGGTGCCGTCGGTGCGTGGGGAAGTTGGCATGGTCGGCGTGCTAACGCTCCTCTTTCTGCTCTTCTTCTGGCGGCTGCTCTTCGAGAAGGGCGTTGCGGTTCCCAAGGGCGGGGGGGACTTCAACTCCTTCTATTACCCGCTCGCGTCATTCGCGGCGAATCAGATCCACGCCGGGCACTTCCCGCTGTGGAATCCGTATCTGTACACTGGGGCGCCCTTCGCCGCCGATTATCAGACGGGCGCGCTGTATCCGCTGAACCTGCTCGTCTGGTCGGTCGCGCGCCCCTTCACGTACGGCGCGTTCGAGGCGCTCGTCATCTTCCATGTCTGGTGGGCATCGGTGATGGCGTACGGCTTTGCCCGCACCATCGGGCTGCGTCGCGCCGCTGCGGTCGTGGCGGCCGTCACCTTCGCATATGGTGGCTTCATAACGGCGCAACTCGGCCACGCGCCGATGATTGCGGTGGCATCGTGGCTGCCCGCCGTCCTCGCGGCGCTCTACCGCGCGCGGCATGGCAGCGTCCGCTGGACGGTGATTGCGAGCCTCGGAGTGGTGATGGCGATCCTCGCGGGGCACCCGCAGGTGCTGCTCTATGTGCTCACGACGGCGGTCGCGTACGGGGTCTTCCTCGCATGGTCGGGTCGTCCGATTGCCGCGCCTGTCATCGTGGCGGGTGCGGGTGGTGCAGGAACGGGGCACGGGCGACAACGCTCGACCGCAGTGGCGCCCGGAAACCCGTCGTTGTCGTTCCTCATCGCGGACCCTGCTGCCCGGTATTGGGGAACGGTGACGGTGCGACTTGGGGTGATGCTGGCGATTGCGGTCGGCCTGTCCGCGCCGCTCCTGATCCCGGCGGAGCAACTCTCGCGGCGGTCGGTGCGCGCCGGGATTGGCTATGAAGGGGCGACACAGTTCAGCGTGCAGCCGGTCGCGCTGCTGCAACTGATCCTCCCGAAGGTCTTCGGCGACAACCCGACAAACTACTGGAGCGCGTTCGCGAGCGGTGAAATTTGGGGCTACGCGGGCGTCGTCACGCTCATGCTCGCCGCGCTTGGCGTGCTCTGGCGCACGCGCGACGGAGGCGGTCAGAAGCTCTTCTTCGTCGCGCTCGGCGTCGTTGCGCTGCTTGGCGCGCTTGGGCCGTTCACGCCGATCCACGGCTGGCTGTACGGCTTCGTGCCGGGGTACGACCGCGTGCGGGCAGCGGGCAGGCTTCTGCTGCTGTACGATTTCGCGGTCGCCATGCTCGCGGCGTGGGGCCTCGATGCGCTCCTTGAGTGGGCGACGATCAACGGCGCGATGCGGGTCGCGTTCGGCGCGTCCCTGCGACAGGTGCGGCGCGGCCTCGGGTTCGCCGTCGTCGCGCTCGCGTTATTCATCATCCCGCTCTTCTACAGCCTCATCTTGCGGCAGGACGATCCGGTGAACCGCCCGGTGATTGCGGTCGATGGACTGAACCTGCTGCTCATCCTGCTGCTTGGTGTGCTGGCCTTCGTTTGGGCGGTGGAGCGGCGCGCAGTTGGCCCGCGCGCCATTGCCGTGCTCGGCGGCGCGCTCGTTGTGCTCGATTTGTTCAGCGCGACCATTGGCTTCAATCCAACGACCGACAACCTGCTCGCGGGGTTCCAGCAATCTGCCGCCCGGCAGGAACTGCGCGCGCGCATCGCGCGAGAGCAGCCGTTCCGCATCGACGCGGACGATGTCTCGGACCGCTGGCAGCCGTCCCTTGCCGCCACTGACGGCTTCGACACAGTCTCCGGCGCGTACAATCCGCTCCAACTCGCGGATTATGCGACGCTGCGAGAGCGGGCGCAGAGCAGCCGTTCCAGCCCGCTGTACGGCCTGCTGAATGTCGCGTACGTCGCACTGGCGTCCGAAAAGGCCGCGCCCGCTGGCTGGCAGAAAGCGTTCACCGGGGATCGCGTCGTCTTCTACCAACCGAGTCGGCCACCGTTGCCGCGCGCGTTCGTCGTCGGCAACGCGGAGTCCGTGCCCGGCCCCGGCGCGGTGTTCGACCGGATCAAGGCGAACGATTTCGACCCCGCGAAAACCGTCTACGTGCAAGGAGATGCGCAACCGATCCCGACCGACCCCGGCGCGTCCCCGGCGACCGTCGTGCGCGACGGGACGGACGGCCTGACGGTGCGGGTCACGACGCGGGGCGCGGGCTATCTGGTGCTCTCGGACGCCTTCTACCCCGGCTGGCAGGCCACGGTGGACGGACGCGGGGCGTCGATCCTCCAGGCGGACCTCGCATTCCGCGCGGTCTATCTCGCCGATGGCGGCGACCACACGATTGTCTTCCAGTTCCGACCGCAGTGGTGGACGATTGGGTGGGCGGTGGCAGGGCTGACGGCAATCGGCACGGCGTGCCTGCTGCTCGTGCCGATTCTGTTCCGGCGGCGGGTGCGCTGATGCGTGGCCGTCACCATGCCATCTGCGGCGCGGCGGTGGCCGCGCCCGCGCTCCTGTACCTGACGAAGGGCAGCATCGGCGCGGTCGCCATCGGTGTGCCGCTCGCGACGCTCGGCGCGATGCTGCCGGACATCGACACGCGCCATTTCCCCTTGCAGGGCGAGGTGTGGCGCGGATGGCAGCGTTTGGCGAAGACCGCGTGGTCGCGCGGCGTCCTCGGTGCGCCGTTCGCGCTGGCGGCGACCATCGTCGGGTGGGTGATGACGGGGCTGCTCGGCTCGCTCTCATGGCTCGTGCGGCGCGTCGTCTCGCATCGTGGGTTCACGCACACAATCCTGTGTACCGCGCTCATCGGTGGCGGTGCGACGTGGCTGAGTCTGCGGCTCGTCGGCTCGTGGGTGCCAGGGGTGGCGCTGGCCATTGGCTATGCCTCCCATCTGCTGACGGATGCGATGACCTACCGGGGCGTCGACGCATTGCGACCCTTCGTGCCGTTCACCGTCCATCTGCTGCCGCCGGGACTGCGGTTCGGCAACGGCGGCGTGCGCGAGGGTGTCGCCGTCTTCACCATCGTCGTCGCCTCGATCCTCGGCATCGCGACCGCATACGCCCAGTTCGGCCCGCGTCTTTGATTCGTTGAACCGCGAAGGCGCGAAGGACGCGAAGGGGGAGAAGAAAAGGGGGGGATTTATGTTTCCTCTTCTCCTCTTCTCCTCTTCGCGGTTCAAATCCCGAGCGGACTTTTGGATGGGACGCCAGGGCGACGGGGGTAGCGCGCGGGGGTCTTCCCGGTTTTATCGACGCGCACGAGGACGTGACCGACCAGACCGGGCACGGGGACGGGCGTCACGTCACCCAGCGTCCCGCCGAGTTCCGCTGCGGCGCGTTTGCCCTCCGCGAGTTCATCCGTGAGGCCCCCCGCCTTGAGGGCGAGCACGAAGCCGTTGAGCCGGACAAATGGCAGGCAGTATTCGAGCAGGGCCGGGAGCCGCGCCACCGCCCGCGCGACGACGATATCGATTTGCCCGCGCAGGCCGGGGTGGTGGGCCGCTTCCTCCGCGCGGAAGTTAAGCGCGGTCACATTCGGGAGGTCGAGGTCGTCCGCGACGCGACGGATGAAGCCGACCTTCTTCCCCGTCGCCTCGAGGAGCGTCACCGCGACGCGTGGGCGCATGATGGCGATAGGCAGGCCCGGAAATCCCGCGCCGCTGCCCACATCGAGGATGCGCACGGTCGAGAGCATCGCCACATCCCCGCCGATCAGCCGCACGTATGCGTCGATGGCGGGCACGACGGTCAGTGAGTCCGCGAAATGGCGGAGTTCAATGCCCGCTAGGTCCGTGATCGCGGTGAGGTTGAATTGCGCGTTCTCGCGGATGAGCGCGGAGCCGAGTTGCTGGAACTGCTGCGTCTCCCGTACGGTCAGGCGGAGGCCAAGCGAGTGCGCGGCATCCCGGAGCACGGTCATCTCACCGAAGGCGTCCGGTCCGTGCGTGGATTCGACTGCGGGCGTCGGATCATCGGCCATCATGCGGCTTCTCCCGGTGAAACGCGAAGGGACCGGAGCGCCACTCCGATCCCTCAGTCTCGCAAACGAT
>JBBSII010000211.1:0-7308 GCA_038232175.1 Thermomicrobiales bacterium | reverse complement strand
GCATCCTCGCGGTGCGAGGCAGGGTCTTCCCCTCCACGCTGGAGAATGTCCAGTTGCGCGGTGTCGCGGAGGATGGCGCGCCGCTCGAGGGCGAGTCCGAGATTGGCCAGGCGCACGGGCGCATCCGCAAGGTCTTCCTCCAACCGGAAGATCCGCAGGGGTACCGTCCGGCGGTGCAGGCCGTCTGGGACGCGGACATGATCGTCTTCGGCCCCGGGTCGCTCTACACGAGCGTCGTCCCGCCCTTGCTGGTCGGCGACATCAAGCAGGCGATCAAGAACAACCCCGCCGCGCTCAAGGTCTACATCTGTAACGTCGCGACGCAGCCGGGCGAAACCGACCACTTCGACGCCCTCGCGCACGTCCGCGCGTTGCAGGAGCAAGTGGGCAAGCGGCTCTTCGACTACGTGCTGGTGAACACGAACTTCGCCTCGGTCGATAAGATCAAGCCCGAGTGGGCGGTCGATCCCGTGGACGCCGCGCAGTTGCAGGCCGAGGCGCGCTCGCTCGGTGTCGAGATCATCGAGGCGGATGTCGTCAATGTCGCGAATCCGCTGCGGCACGACCCGGAGAAACTCGCGATGGCGCTGATGCGGCTGTCCGAGGCCCACGGCACGGGCCGCGCGGAACGACCCGCCGTGCTGCGCGACGATGTCGTGACGAGCGCCGTCGCTCCTCAGCCGTAACATTCCACAAGCGTAACGTGCATGCACTCCCACGCCATCGATACTCCCCAGGCTCATTGCCATTGCAATTCGCTCTACGATTATCCGCCCCATCATTCCGAAACCGCGTCGTGCATCAGCAGATGCGGGCATGACGACGGGGTATGACCTGTCCGAAAGAACTGGGTGCAATACCTCCCTTTGGTGGAAGCGGGAAACGACCGCAGCGACGAGAATAGGTGAGGGTTGCGCGCGGGCAAATTGGCGCAGTCAACGCTCAGGAAAGATGCCGCTGGCGCCCGCGTTCGCGACCACAGGGAAGTTTGTGATAAAATGCACAACGAGACGCAATGATCTCGAAAAGGGGGGCACATGCAGGCAGGGCGACTGAAATGGTACACATTGGTGGCGGCGTGTTTCGCGCTCTTCATGGCGATTCTCGATAACCTCGTCGTCAATGTTGCGCTGCCGACGATCTCCCGCGAGTTGAAGGCGACGACGACGCAGTTGCAGTGGATCGTCTCGGCCTACACGCTTGTCTTCGCCTCGCTCCAGATCACGGCGGGCGGGCTGGGCGACCGGCTTGGGCGCAAGCGATGGTTCCTCTTCGGGCTTGGCCTGTTCACGGGTGCATCGCTGCTCGGCGCGCTCTCCCAGAACATCACGATGCTGATTGCGGCGCGGGCGATCCAGGGGCTTGGCGCGGCCTTCATCATGCCGCTCTCGCTCTCGCTCATCTCCGTCGCCTTCCCCCCGGAGGAGCGCGGCAAGGCGCTCGGCATCTGGTCCGCGATTTCGGTCTCCGGCCTGGCGTTCGGCCCGATTGTCGGCGGCGCGCTCGTGCAGTACGCGAACTGGCACTGGGTCTTCATCATCAACATTCCCATTGGCATCGTCGCCTTCTTCGTCGCCTCGGCGGTCGTGCAGGAATCGCGCGACACTTCTGGCACGGTGGCGACGGACATCCCCGGCACGATCCTCATCACTGGCGCGATTGCCTCCCTGACATGGGGCCTGATCGAGGCGGGGGATCGCGGCTGGGGCGACATGCTGATCCTCAGTGCGTTCGCCGCCGCTGCCGTCTTCCTCACTGCCTTCATCTGGGTAGAGGCGCACAGCGAGAAGCCGATGGTGCCGCTCCGCTTCTTCCGCTCATCGACGTTCACGGGCGCGAATATTGACGCCTTCGCCGTCTCGTTCCTGATCGCAGGTGTCGCATTCTATATGACGCTCTACCAGCAGAACATCCACGGCTTCTCCCCGGTGCGCGCCGGCCTGGCGATGCTGCCGATGGTGATCGCGATGATGATCTTCTCGCCGATCTCCGGGCAACTCGTCGGGCGTATCGGCGCGCGGCTGCTCATCTCGCTCGGGATGTTCATCGCGGGGATTGGCACCCTGCTCTTCCTACGGGGTGGGGTGGACGCGCGCTACATCACGATTGTGCCCGCGTTCGTCGTGATGGGCTTCGGCATGTCGCTGATCTTCGCGCCAATGACGACAGCGGTGATGAACAGCGTCGAGAGCAACAAGGCGGGTGTCGCCTCCGCCGTCAACGGTGCGATTCGGGAGATCGGCAGCGCGTTCGGCATCGCGCTCCTCGGTACGATCATGAACCGGGTCTATCAGGGGCAGTTCAACAGTTCCGAGGCGATCGTGCAGGCGCGCAGTAACCCCTCGCTCGGGCCGCTCCGCCCGGTCATTGACCTGATCGGCTCCGGCATGAGCTTCGCGGGGCGTGTGATCGAGGACCCGAAGCGCTTCCCTGGCCTCGATGTCGGCCTCGCCGCGCAACTGCGCGACGTGAGCGGCCACGCCTTTATTAGCGGCATGGACCGCGCGATTGTCGTCTCTAGCGGCGTCATCATCGTGTGCAGCATCGTCTCGCTCTTCCTCATCCGCGATGCCCGCGCGGCAACCCCCGCGCCGGAACCCGTCTACGCCACCGAGGACGCGCGCATCCCGGAGTACGCCGAGGCCGATTAGCGGCGACTTCCCGAAGCAATGTCCCCTTCCCATGCTGGGAAGGGGACGATTTTATTTTCGTAGCAACGCAAAGATGTTACGGTTCTTGCCGAGCAATGCTGGGTAAACTTATGTGGGTGGGGCGATTTCCCCGGTAGTGGCGGGCTTTAGCCTGCCTCTCCCTGGCGGGCTAATGAACATTAAGAACTTGATTGGGTACTGGGGCCACAGGCTGAAAGCCTGTGCTACCGGTGGCGTAGGCTTTCAGCCTGCGTCCCGAGATTACCGAATCAACCAGTTAATATTCATTAGCCCGCCACCACCGGGTTTCTCTCGCCAACTCGTAATTCCTATTCAATTCTCACGCATCTTTCGCACAACGTCACTCGCGTGCTCTTCCCGTGCTTGCCGCGCTAACTGCTTGAAATCCTCCGGTCGATTAAGCGGCGTCACAGAACCAAACCGCGGTTTCGAGTGTGAAGACGACAGGGGCCAGTGTGACGGTATCACCCTCGACCTCAAATGCCACTTTGTCCTTGGATTTGATGCCAAGACGCTTCCGAATCTCCATCGGAATCGTGATTTGTCCTTTCGGGCTGACGCTGCTTACGAATCGTGGCATGGTGTACCTCCTTCTATAGGTACAACTCATGAGAGAAAATCGTACCATATGCCGGTTCATGTGCAAGAAAAAGGCCGGACGAAATGTCCGGCCTTCTGTGCTGACAAGGTGCGGTTAGTGGCCGCAGCGCTTCGGCTGGCCGTCCTCTTCCTTGGTGCGGAAGGAGTGGCCGCAGCCGCAGGAGGACGCGGCGTTCGGGTTCTTGATCGTGAAGCCGCCGCCCATCAGGTTGGACGAGAAGCCGACTTCGACACCGCCGAGGTACTTCTGGCTGAAGGCATCGACGATCAGCCGGACGCCGTCCTTCTCGAAGACCGCGTCGTCCGGTCGGGTATTCGGATCGAGCGCCATGCCGTAGGAGAAACCGGAGCAGCCACCCTGCGTCACGAAGAGGCGGAGGGCGAGGTCCGCGCGGCCCTGCTTCTCCATCAATGTGCGGACCTGCGTGGCGGCTTCATCGGTGAGGACCATACTGGTCTGCTCTTGTGTTGCAACACTCATGCTTGAACTCCTGTATCACGTCGGGTCTCGGATACGCCGTGCATTCTGAATTGTAGTCGCCTCATCCGCCTTTGTCAACGATTGCCTTGAAAAACCAGTGGGCAGTGGGCGGTGGGCAGAAGTTGGAAGGGGAGACGGCCCACTGTGCACTGCCCACCGCCCGCTCGTCACTCCTCCAGGGTCGAGATGTCGCCGGTTGGCTGGCCCAATTCCTGCGCCTTGATGTAGCGGCGCATGATCTTGCCGCTGCGGGTCTTCGGCAGGCTCGGCACGAAGTCGAGTTCGTCCGGCTGGGCGATCGGGCCGACCGTCTCGCGGACGTGATTGATGAGTTGGGTCTTCAGCGCATCCGACGCGGTGTAGCCGCTCCTGAGGATGACGAACGCCTTGATGCTCTCGCCCTTCACGTCGTCCGGCTTGCCGATGACGGCGGCCTCCGCGACGGCGGCATGGGAGACGAGCGCGCTCTCGATCTCGGACGATCCGAGGCGGTGCCCCGCCTTCTTAATCACGTCGTCCACGCGCCCCTGAATCCAGTAGTAGCCGTCCGCATCGCGGAACGCGGAGTCCCCCGCGAAGTACACCCCCTCGATGGTGCGCCAGTACGACTCGTATCGCTCCGCGTCGCGGTAGATCGTGCGCATCATGCTCGGCCACGGTTGCCGGATGACGAGGTAGCCGCCGTTGTCCGCGCCGACGGGGTTGCCCGCCTTATCGACCACGTCCGCCTCAATGCCGAGGAAGGGCTTGGTCGCGCTGCCCGGCTTGAGCGGCATGATCGGCGTCGGCGAGATCATAATCGCGCCCGTCTCCGTCTGCCACCATGTGTCCATGATCGGGTGCCTGTCGCCCGTCACCTTGCGGTACCACATCCACGCCTCGGGGTTGATCGGCTCGCCGACGGAGCCGAGCAGGCGGAGGGATGTGAGGTCCGCGCTCGCCGGCCATTGGTCGCCCTGCCGCATCAGGCCGCGGATGGCGGTCGGCGCGGTATAGAGGATCGTCACGCCGTACTTCTCGATTGTTTTCCAGACGCGGCCAGGGTTCGGGAAGTCCACCGCGCCCTCGTAGAAGACCTGCGTGCACCCCGCGAGCATCGGGCCGTAGACGATGTAGGAGTGGCCCGTCACCCAGCCAGGGTCGGCGGTGTCCCAGAAGATGTCGTCCGGCTTGATGTCGAAGATGAACTTCGTCGTCGTGTACGTGCCGACCATGTAGCCGCCGTGGGTGTGGACGATCCCCTTCGGTTTGCCGGTGGAGCCGGAAGTGTAGAGGTAGTAGAGCGGCGTCTCGCTGTCCAGTTCGGCGGCGGGCATCCCCGGCTTGGCGATGCTCATCAGGTCGTCGTACCAGAGGTCGCGCCCCTGCACCCAGTTGACGTGATTGCCCGCTCGCTTGACAACGATGACGTGCTCCACCGTCGGGCACTCGCGCACGGCGGCATCGACGATGGATTTCAAATCGACGAGTTTGCCGCGATACTGGTAGCCGTCCGCGCAGATGACGATCTTCGCCTCGCCCTCCTGGATGCGGTCCCGGAGCGCCTGCGCCGAGAAGCCGGAGAAGACGACGGAGTGTGCCGCGCCGATCCGCGTCGTGCCGAGCATCGCGGCGACCTGCTCGGGGATCTTCGGCATGTAGATGCAGGTCCTGTCGCCCTGCTTGATGCCGAGTTTGGTCAGCACATCGGAGAACTTGGTCGTCTCGCGCCAGACATCGGCGTAGGAGAGGGAGCGGGTCGAGCCATCCTCGCCCTCCCAGTAGTAGGCGATCTGGTTCCAGACATGCGTGCCGCGGTGCCGGTCGAGGCAGTTGTAGACGATGTTCGTCTTCGCCCCGGTGAACCACTTGACATAGGGGAACTGCCAGTCCCGCACCTTCTCCCACGGCGAGAACCAGTGCAACTGCTCCGCCATCTCCGCCCAGAAATCTTCCGGGTGCTCGATTGACCAGCGGTGGAGGTCGTCATAATTGTCGAACCCTTTGGCGCGCATGTACTGGGTGATATTCGCCTGCTCGCGCATCGCGTCGGACGGCTCAAACAGCCGCTCCTCCTGCAAGACGCGGTTAGTGGTCTCGAACTGGAGCATCGCACGATTCCCCTTCCTGCTCAACGAATTGAAAGACCAAAGCGGATTCCATCGTACCACCAGCGCGAAGTAACGAGTAGCGAGTAACGAGGAACGAGTAACGAGGAGTAGAGGACGTACGCAGTTGAGGCGGTTTTCCCGGTGGTGGCAGGCTTCTCTCGCGAATCGCGTAATTCTCTGGAGTAAACTTCCCCGTTTCCGCTCGTTACTCGTTACTCGCTACTTAAGAAAAGGCCCGGGCGGGTGGGGACCGCACCGGGCAGGGGAAGGGAAGAGGGGTCGTTTGCATGGTCGCAATGTTTGTGCCACGGTAATTGCGCAATTCTCTGTGACGCAATGATTCCGTCATTGGAGTGGGATAAAACGGCACTCGATGGAGCGATCCTTTTTCGCAGTGGGCATCAATGTCGATTGACGCCACCGCATGATGGGTCGCATGATGCGCTTCAACGCAGTATGGCAGTTGGGGGTACAGCGATGTGGAGCACAGTGATCTATGAGCGGCTGCGGGAAGCGGGGATCACACTCGTCGCGCATGTGCCGGACAATATCGTCGCACCGATCATCCGCCGGTTCGAGGCGGACCCGGCGGTGACGACCGTCTCCTGCACGCGGGAGGAGGAGGGCGTCGGCGTTGGTCGCGGGGGGGCTGCTCGGCGGGCGGCGCGGCGTGCTGCTGATGCAGACGAGCGGCTTCGGCAACTGCCCGAACGCGCTTGGCTCGCTGATCGTGCCGTACCAGCTGCCGCTCGTGATGGTGATTGCGGGGCGCGGTTCGCTCAACGAGTTCAATCCCGCGCAGCGTGGCATGGGCCGGGGCGTCACCCGGATGCTCGACGCGCTCGACATCCAACACCACATACTCGACCGCCCCGACGCCCTCGAACGCACGATGGACTTTGCCCTGACGACCGCGTACCTGACGAACGCGCCCGTCGCCTTCATCATCTCCGGGCTGCTGTCGGGCGGCAAGAAAGAAGCATAACCAAGGAGGCAGGGATGAAAGCCGACCTGATCCGTACGTTCTACGATTACCACACATGGGCGGACGAGCGCATCCTCGCGACTGCGGCGAACCTGAGCGACGCGCAGTTCGTCGCGGCGGGGAGCGCCAGTTTTTCGTCCGTGCGCGACACGCTCGTGCACGCGCTCTGGGCGCAGTGGAACTGGCTCTCGCGCTGGCATGGTCGGCCCAATCCCGCCCACTTCGACCCTGTCGCGTACCCCGATGTCGGCGCGGTGCGGGCGCGATGGGCGGAAATCGACGGGGAGACGCACGCCTTCGTCGCGCAGGTCGATGAGGCGGCGCTGGAACGCACGCTCTGCTACGTCAACAGCCGGAACGAGCCGATGGCGTACCCGCTCTGGCAGCAGATGCTCCACCTCGTCAACCACGGCACGCAGCACCGCAGCGAGGTCGCCGCGATTCTCACCGAGTACGGCCATTCCCCCGGCTTGATGGACT
>JBBSII010000210.1:0-7311 GCA_038232175.1 Thermomicrobiales bacterium | reverse complement strand
GGATGGCGTGCAGCCCCCACCGGAAAGAAACAACGCGCGCCGGGTGCCGGTGTTTTCGCGTGTGCCGTGTCGTCGCCATTCCGTTCGTCATGCTCCTCGCTTCGTCATCAGTCCAGCAAATTTCGTATGCACTATAGCAGCCAGTAGCGATAGTCAGTAGTCAGTAGTCAGAAAACCGAAGCCGGAAATCGGAACCGGCGGTCGGTCACTGACATGATCGCTTTCCACACCCCGTCACTGGCTACTGACTACTGACTACTGCGATGGGGTACGATACACGCGGCATCGATGCACGAGTGGAGGAACGAAGAACAACATGCAGCGACCTGATACCGCGCCCGATGTCGCATCGCTCCCGCTCCCCGAGGATCAGGCGGCGCGCGACCCGCACCCGCCGTCGCTCCGCACCCTCTTTTTGACGTGGCTGCGTATCGGCGCGTTCTCGTTCGGCGGTGGCGCGGCGACGCTTTTTCTCATGCGCCGCGAGTTCGTGCAGCGGCACCGCTGGCTCACGGGCGACCAATACAACGAGGCGTTCGCCCTCTCTAAGCTGACGCCGGGCACGAACATCATCGCGCAATCGATCGTGATGGGCCGGATGATCGCAGGGGCGGGCGGCGTGGTCGTCTCGCTCGCCGGGTTGCTCGGCCCCGCCGTCGTCATCACGACCATCCTCGCCGCGTTCATCACCGTCGTGCAGGGGAATCGGGTTGCTGGGGCGATGCTCGCCGGGGTTGTCCCCGCGACGGGTGGGCTGACCTTCGCGATTGTCGTGCAGATGGGGCGGGGACAACTCGGCGTCGGCTGGGAGCGCGTGCGCGGGTTGGGCGTGATGGCCGCCTGCTGCCTGCTCTTTGGCCTGCTCCATGTGCCGATCCCGCTGGTGCTGCTCACGATGGGCCTGCTTGGCGCGCTCTTCCCGCGGCTTCTCGGCGGCAACCGCCCACCCGCGACCACGACAGCGCCCGCCGCGCCCGCACCGGATGGGGCGCGGCGCGGATGAATTCCCTGACCCTGTTCTGGGAATTCCTGAAGGCGGGCGTCCTCTCGTTCGGTGGCCTGGGGAGTCTGCCCCTCCTTGTGCAGAGCCTTGTGCATACCCACGGCTGGGCAAACGAGCAGCAGATCGGGCAGGCGCTGGCGGTCGGGCGCATCGCGCCGGGGCCGAATGGGTTGTATGTGATCGCCCTCGGCTACCTCGTCTATGGCTTCGCCGGGGCGGCGGCGGCGGCGGTCGCGAATGTCATCCCGTCGCTGCTCGTCCTGCCGATTTCCGCGCTCCACCGCCGCGTCGCGCACAATCCGCGCGTGATCGGCGCGATGCGGATGGTCGGCCTCGCGGTCGTCGGCACGCTGCTCTGGACGGCGTGGTCCATCGTGCGCGGCGCGGCACGCGGTCCGGCGGACTGGGCCATCGCCCTCGCCGCGCCGGCCATCGTGATCCTGCGCCCACGGTGGAACCCCGTCATCGTCCTCGTGGGCGCGGCGATCCTCGGCCTATTGCTGCACTACTGAACGATGCAACCATCGATAAAGAAGGGAAACGATTAGCCACATCTGCCCAAGGGGCACCCGACAGAGGACATAGAGAAGGATACAGAAGAGAATCTCATTTCGCATTCCTCTGTGCTCTCTGTGTCTTTGTGGCCGGTTCCCCTGTTCGGGAAATTCGATGTTTGAGAGGAGTAGGGAATGGGAGATGACGCGCGCGATGGGATGATTCGGAAGATGGAGCGGGCGCTGGAGGATCAGCGGCACACGATGGACGTGCTCGCGCGGCAGGTCGATGACCTGATGTTCTACAACCGGCTCAGCGACATCGCGGAGATTGACCTTGTCTCATTCACTGGGCCGCCGCCGCGCAACACACCGAACCCGACGGCGCAGGGAGCAGGGAACCCGCTCGTGCTGCGCGCGTACGTCTTCATTCCGCGTGATCTGGACCGTTCGGGCCACCACCCGCTGATCGTTCAGGTGCATGGCGGCATCCACGCGAACTTCGGCTCCGGCGCGGCGAATGTCGTGCGCGAACTCGTCCTGCAAGGGTACACCGTGATCGCGCCGGAGTACCGGGGGAGCACGGGGTATGGCCGCGCCTTCTACGAGCAGATTGACTACGGCGGGCTGGAGACGGAGGACTCATACGCCGCGCGCAATTTCGCGATCGAGACGTACCCCTTCCTCGACCCGGCGCGCGTCGGCATCATCGGCTGGAGCCACGGCGGGCTGCACGCGCTGCTCAACATCTTCGACCACCCGGACGACTACGCGGCGGCGTATGTTGCCGTGCCCGTCAGCGACCTCGTCGCGCGGATGGGGTACAAGAGCCAGGGCTACCGCGATCTGATGGCCGCCCCGCACCACATCGGCAAGAGCGCCGAGGAGGATGTCGCGGAGTACCGCCGCCGCTCGCCGTCGTGGCAGGTGCACCGCTACGCCGGGACGCCTCTGCTAATTCACACGACGACGAACGACGAGGACGTGAACGTGCTGGAGGTCGAGCGGCTGATTCAGGCACTGAAAGCGGAGGGAAAGGCGGACTCCTTCCAGTACCGAATTTACGACAACGCGCCCGGCGGCCACGTCTTCAACCGGCTCGACACGCCGCTTGCTCGCGCGTCGCGCCGGGATGCGTGGCGCTTCCTCGCGCCGCACCTCACACCTGCCCGACCCATGTCATAAGCCGGATTACGGACGGATCATCGGTGGCGGCGGGCTACAGCCTGCCGTTCCTCACCCCCGGCCCCTCTCCACCGCCCTGGGATCGCGAAATGATGGGGTTCCGTGCGGCGATGGAGAGGGGAGGGGAAGGGTTTGCGCGACTACCGCACGAATCGAAACCAGTCGCGCGGTACGGTCAGCGTCCGTATCCGATTGAATATCCGCCAACGGCGTGACTTCCACCGGTTGCGCCGCTGCACGTCGGCCCAGAGTTGATCGATCAGCAGCCGCTCCGCGTCCGTGACCGCCGCCACCTTCCACCCTCGCTCATCCATCATTTCCCTCTTTATCCCTCCGCGCAACCACCACATCGCCGAAATGGGCCGCCTATCGCTTGCATAATCTGCCGAATTTCGGTGTTCTCTGATGTATGTACATACTGTACGAGCGATTATAGCAGATGGGGCGCATCTGGGAACGTGGCTCGATGTGAAGGGAACCGGCGGGCAGGAAATCGAGCGTGTACGTCACGCGCCCGGTGCACGCTCCGCACGTCGCTTGATGGCGCGCAGCAGGTCCCACCGGATAATGCCGCTGCCGATCCGCACGACGCGCCAATATCGGCGAAACCGCGTGCGCGTGTCTGGGTCGGTTGCGAGGATGCGTGTTTCCGTGGCGACGCGCGTGCCGCCGTCCACCGGGAGGAAAGAGAAGTTCATCGCCACCTTCGTGAAGCACGGTTCCGAGAACGCGACGAAATCGCGCCCATCGACGATCCGATGCGCTGCACCACCGCGCATTTTCCACGGCTGGCTGATGAGGCCGAAGACAATCTCCACATCGGGTTCGTCCGCCAGGACAGCGAAGTTCCGGGAGGCGAGGAGCGACAGTACGGGTCGCGGGAGTGTGCCCGCCGCACGCCCCCGCGTCGTGAGCCGTCCGGGGAGTGCGCGGATCATCATGAGGAGCCGGGAGATGGGCAACTCATCCGTCGTGACCGTTCGGAGTGCAGTGTGAACCTGTGTGGGTGATGCATGGATCACCGCGACATACGCGTTATGCTGATCGAAGGACGGCAGGAACGTATCGAGGAGAGAAAGCGTCTTCGTCGTACTCATTGGAGGCCTCCCCGTGCAAAACTTCACAATGCTGCAATGGGAACACCGCTCGACGATCGTTCCGACACACGGCGAGAAGATAGCCCGCAGCAGGCCGCATGATCTTGCCATGCTGAGTGCAACGGTACCGGGTATCACTTATGCAGCGACGGGTGAACCGTCACATCCCGGCGCAGCCTCAGCGTTTGCAGGCATTCTCGGGCGACGACTGGGCCGCAATCTGGCGGAGGAGCGTCGCAGTGTCGAGGAGCGCCCAATGCTCGGTGATCCGGCCCTCAGCGAGGCGGTACATGCGGTAAAGATTGACCTGGACCGGGTTGCCAGTCGGTGAGGCGCCCCGGAAAGGGCCATCGTGCGTGCCTCGCAGGACCATCCGGGCCACCACCTTGTCCCCCTGCGCGACCATCTCCTCGATCGCGCTGTGGTGATCGGGGAGCGCGGCGGAGAGTTCGTCGGCCGTCCCCTTGAGACCCTCAGCCGTGTGGGGCACGTACGCATGATCGACATAGTCGGGAGTGAGGAAGCGGTTCAGGTTGTCGGGGTCTCGCCCGTTCCAAAACGACTCGATGAAGGCGCGCATAGTGTCGGTGTTCGTCTGCTCGGTTGTGGTCGTGGTCATAGTCACGGATGGTCCTCCTGTTCGTGCTGCCTGCCGCCCAACGCGGACGGCAGATAGTCAATATGATTGACTACTTTAGTATGGTACGATCCTGTCGATGTATTGTCAAGACGCTTGACTATCTTCGCGAGGGGGAATAGATGGCCAATCACGCGCACGGAGAGTATGAACTCGTCGCGCTACTCGCGCTCGGGTTCCGCGCCATGGTCGACGAGCTGCATCGTCACCTCGCGGCGCTGGGCTTCGACGATGTTCGGCCAGCGCACGGCTTCGCGTTCGTCCGGCTGGCGCCCGACGGCGCGACGGGCAACGAACTGGCCGAGCATCTGGGCGTCTCCAAGCAGGCGGCGAGCCAGATGGTGGACTATCTCGAGCGGCACGACTACGTCGCGCGCCGACCCGACCCGCGTGACGGGCGGGGAAAGATCGTCGTGCTGACGGCGCGCGGCTGGGCGTGCATCCGGGCGGTGGAAAGCATCCTCGCCGACATCGAGGGGCGTCTCGCAGAGGAGGTCGGCCCCGAGCGTATGGAGGCGCTGCGCGCCGACCTGCGCCGCATCGTCGCCGCACCGGGTGGGGATGAGGCGGTGCAGAAGCTGCGCCCCGTCTGGTAGAGGGCCGAACACGTGCCGCTTTTCGCTCGCCCTTTCCATTGCGGATGCCCTCCTGGCGGGTGAAAGGAGCAAAAAGGCCCCTGTGGGGACAGGGGCCGGGGAAAGGGGAAGGAAGTAAGCGAGAAGCAAGAATCAGGAGTTGAAGAGCGGCAGCGGCTGGTAGGCGCCACCGGGGAGCACATCCGTCGGGTCGAAGCCGAGCCAGTTCTGGAGCATCGCGGCGTAGACCGTGCGGAAGTCCTGCTGCACCTTCAGGTTGTTGTTGTCGAGGTCAGTCAGGCTCGGGGCGTCGCCGTAGACGCCACCCTTGACGCTGCCGCCCATCACGAAGAGCGGGGCCGCGCTGCCATGATCCGTCCCGCGTGAGGCGTTCTCGGTCGGGCGGCGACCGAACTCGGAGAAGGTCATCAGGGTGACGTTGTCCGCGTGGCCGTGGGCGGTGATGTCCTGCCAGAACGCGCCCAGCCCGTCACCGAGGTAGCCCATCAGGCGGTCATGCGTCTCGCGCTCGTTGGAGTGGGTGTCGAAGCCGCCCGTAGCGAGGTAGAGCACCCGCGCACCGACGCCGCCGTGGATCATCTGTGCGACCGTCTGCAAGCCCGCGCCGAGTTGCGTCATCGGATACTTCACGGACGGGGTGTAGCCAGCCGCGACCTTCGCGACACCCGCCATCGCATCCTGCGCGATCGCGTGGCTGGAGGTGATGAGTTTGGCGTACTTGCTGTCCGCCGTCGTGACGCTGTTCATGTAGTCGTAGATGGCCGAGACCGCGCCAGGGTCGATCTTGCCGACGGGCTTGTACGTGAAATCTTTGAGCGAGCCGCCGAGTGCGATGTCCGTCGGCTGCACCCCGACGAGCGCGCGGGGCGTCGTCACACCGAGCGAGGCGGCGACGAGCGCGGGGTGGTGCGAGAGGTGGTCCAGCGCGTGGCCGATCCAGCCGAGCGTCCCGACGGCCGTCTGGTCGTCCGCCGTCATCCAGATATCCGTCGAGCGGAAGTGCGAGTAGTTCGGGTGCGGGTACTCGACGCCCTCGACGATGGCGAGCTTGCCGTTGTTGAAGATGTCCACGAGCGACTTGAGGCCGGGGTGGAGTGCGAGCGTGTCCGTAATCGGCAGCACCTCACTCGCCTTCTGGCCGATGGTCGGGCGCAACTGCGCGTACGTCGGGTCCTTGTAGGGGATGACGGTGTTCAGTCCATCATTACCACCGGCGAGCTGGAGGACGACGAGTGTGCGATCCTCCGGGTTGGCGGGGATGTTCGACCCCGTCACGAGGTTCGGCACGTAGAGGGGCGCGGCACTCACTTCGCTCGCGTAGCCACGGAAAAGCGGGATGCCCGTCGCTGCGAGGCCGATGCCGAGCGCGCTACCCGCGCCATACTTGATGAACTGGCGGCGGGAGGGCATGAAAGGTTCACGTTCGTGGTCAGACATCTGTTTTGCTCCTTTAGCGGGCCTGATAGCCCGGTCCGGCGAGAATAATCTGTGTGACGGCGCGGCGACCGTCATTGCCCGTGCCGAGTGCGGTCAACTTGCCGCGAATATCATCGGGGAGTGCAACCCCGCCGAGCCGGTCGCCCAGCTCGCTCAGCCACGCATCGTCCGCTTTGCCGGTGAGATTGCCGCTCTTGACGACGATGCCACTGGCGAGGTTGAAGCGAAGCACCTGATTGGAGGGACTGATCCACGCCGGGCCGTTCGGCCAGCCGCCGACATCCGGCGGATAGAAAAGCCGCATGCCCTGCGCTTGCAACATCTGCTCGATCTGGTCACCCGTGACGTCCGCTTCGAGGCCACGGATCGCGCCGACTGTCCAGGAGGCGGGGTTCTTGATGTGCGTGCTGGCCGCTCGCTCCGGCGTGAAGGCGTCACTCAGGAAGAGCGCGCGCAGGATGCTGCGGATTTCGCCGCCGGTGGTGTTCCAGGCGTCAATCATCGGGGTGAGATCGCCATCGGCGGGGTCGTCGCCGACGAACCAGCGGAAGAGCTTGCCACTCACGTACTTCGCGGTCTGCGGCTTGCCGACGAGCAGGCGGGAGAAGTCGTCCAGATTGAACGCGCCGGTCTGGCCGAGGATCGTCTTGCTGCCGTCGTCGAACCGCTTCGGCTCGAACCTCACCTGACCGTCGTAGGAGAGCGTCCAGCCGGTGCTGGCGCGCGCACCCTCGCGCACATCCTGCTCGGTGTAGTTGCCGATGCCCAATGTGAAGAGTTCCATCACCTCGCGCGACCAGTTCTCGTTCGGGTGGCCCTTGACATTCTCGCGGCCATCGAGCCAGTGGAGCATCGCGGGGTC
>JBBSII010000209.1:0-7320 GCA_038232175.1 Thermomicrobiales bacterium | reverse complement strand
GAGCCGAAGCGCGGGACGGCGATCCACGTCGGCGTCCCCACGCACATCGCAGGCGTGATGGATTTTGCGAGCGGCGCGGTCGGCACGATCATCACGAGTTTCGACGTCTGGGGGAGCACCCTGCCGTGTATCGAGATCTACGGCACGGAGGGGACGCTCAGCGTGCCGGACCCGAACACCTTCGGTGGCCCCGTGCGCCTGAATCGCCCGCGCGAGCAGGGGTGGGAGGATGTACCGCTCACCCACCCAAATGCCGAGAACAGCCGGGGCATCGGCCTCGCGGACATGGCCGCCGCGCTCCGCTCCGGTCGGCCCCACCGCGCGAGCGGCGAACTGGCGTACCACGTGCTTGACCTGATGCACGCCTTCCATGACGCCTCCGACGCGGGGACGCACATTAACGTCGCGAGCGGCTGCGAGCGCCCCGCGCCGCTCCCAACCGGTCTCGCGGACGGTGAAGTGGACGTGTAAGTGATGAACAACGGGTGGAATCGCGTGCGATAGACTGGGTGCGGCATGTGCGGAGAAGGAGTGCCCGGATGGTGACGAAGACCGAAGCGACCGTCGAAGACCTCCACAACGTCCCGGATGACGGAAAATACGAGCTTGTGGATGGAAGGCTGGTGCATATGTCCCCGACAGGGTTCCGGCCAGTCCGCATCGCGGGCCGCATTTTCAACGCGCTCTGTGACTATGAGGAAGCAACGGGGAGTGGCCTGGCCATCGGCGATAATCTCGGCTTCATCGTCCGACAACCGCGTCAACGTTCCTTCAGCCCTGACGCCGCGTTCATTGCAGGGGCACTCGAAGAGACGGATGATTTCGTCGAGGGCGCGCCCCTGTTCGCTGTCGAGGTGCGCTCGAAGGGCGACTATGGCCGGGCGAGCGACGCGGAATACGCTGTCAAGCGCGCGGACTACTTCGCGGCGGGCACGCGGGTCGTCTGGGATGTCAATCCGCGCGAGCGCACGATTGCTTCCTACACTGCCGATGTTCCCGAGTCGCCGCATATCTTCCACCCAGGGGAGATTGCGGACGCGGAACCCGCGCTCCCCGGCTGGCGGGTCGCCGTGGACAACGTGCTGCGTTAGACCGTGGAAACGCACATGACAATCACCCGGCTTCATCACGCGCAGATCAACCCAGCACATCAGGGCGTGTCGGCTACGCGGTGGAATCCGGCTCGTAGGGATGTTCGCCCGTCATCACGCCGATGGCGCGCTCCCTGAGCACGATAGTTACCTCGCGGATTTGCTCGCGCAGTTCCTCGCCTGTTTTTGGCGTGAAGATCAGTGTCGCGAGCGCGCCAAAGAGGATGCCGAGCACGAAGCCAAACCGGAAACCGCGCCGTGGTTGCGCGGTCTCGTCCGGCGTGACGGTGCTATGACCCATCGGGAGCGGCGTATCGCTCGTTGCCATTGGATGCTCCACGGGTATGGTGGATAACGCTCCTGCCGCCACCAAAATCCAAATCAGATCGCCACTTCCCGTTCCACGTCCCACGTTCCACGTTAGACGAGCGGCTCGCCGTCGCGGCCCGTCGCGGCCTTTGCCATCGCACGCATCCGGGCGAAGGTCTTCGCCGCGCCGATGATCGGGGAGGCGACCTGCTCGGAGACGAACTCCGTCGTCCCCTTGACGCGCTGCGCGGTCTGCGTCAGTTCGCCTGCCGTGCGGGTCAACTCTTCGAGCACGGGGATCAGCTTGTCCTTCATCACGAGGGCGAGGTAGGCGAAGACGCCGACGAGCGCCGCGAGCAGCAGGACGGTGACGACGAAGAGCGCCGCGAGGAAGACGATTGCCATGTCCCGGAGTCGCTGGAGGCCATCCCAATGGTACAACAGGAAGGCAACGATGATGAGCAGGACGAGCAGCCCACCCGCGAGAATAAATGGCAACGCCTTCTTCATCGACCGCTCCTTAATTGTGATGCCCGCACCCAGTCGCGAGCGATGATCGCCTCGTTCTCACTCGTTCACGGGTTCCGCCCGCGCGATCATGCGGAAGGTGATGAGCCACGCCAGCAGGATTGCCCCCAGTCCGCCGATCAGCGCGTTACCGACCGGCATGCTGCCATAGCGGAGCAACCCGCCCCCCGCCAGCACCGCCGCCACTTCGCCCGCGAAGACGCCAATCATCGCCGCGATGAGATAGACCGGCAACTGCCAGAGATGCCGACCGAGCGCTGCGTGCGCGGAGAGACCGAGCACCCCGGCAATCAGCAGGCTCAGGAGCGCCGATGGGGACATGTCGCCTCCCTCTCCTTACTCACCGACGACCATGAGATCGCGCGCCGCGATAACGGCGAGGAGAGATGCAGGTTGCGTGCCACCTGGTGCGTCACTGTCCGCAGTGGAGCCGTTACCCCGCTCGACGCGCTGAATTGTACCGCCGCCGAGCACCTCATCGCCGTGGTAGAAGACGACCGCCTGCCCCGGCGTCGCGGCGGGCTGACCGAGGCCATCGGGGAAGACGAGCCGCGCCGTTCGGCCCGGCAGGAGCGTCAGAATTGCCGTGGCGGGCGTGCTGCGATAGCGAACCATCGCCTCGACGGTGATTGGCTCGGCGGGCGCGTCGCCGATGAACAGCACATCGTCCGCGATGAGTGCGGTCGCGTTGAGATCCGCCGCGCCGCCGATGACGACCCGGTTCGTCTCCGGTTGCAGGCCGACGACGTACCGCCGCTCGCCCTGCGCGACGTGGAGGCCGCGCCGCTGCCCGACGGTATAGTGCCCGATGCCCCGGTGCCGCCCGACGACATTGCCGCGCGTGTCCACGATCTCGCCGGGGATGAAGGCGTCCGGGCGGCGCTCCGCAACGATCCGGGCATAGTCGCCGTCCGGCACGAAGCAGATATCCTGGCTCTCCGGCTTCTCCGCAACGGGCAACCCATGTGCCCGCGCCACTGCCCGCACCTCGCGCTTCGTCAGCGTGCCGAGGGGGAGGAGCGTGCGCGCCAGTTGCTGCTGCGTGCAGGTGTAGAGGACGCTCGACTGATCCTTCGTGTCGTCCACCGCCCGGTGGAGGTGCGCCGCGCCGTCCGCGTCATGCCGGATGATCGCGTAGTGCCCGGTGGCGATGTAATCCGCACCCATCGCGACTGCCCGACCAAGCAGGGCGGCGAACTTCAGGTGCCGGTTGCAGTTGAGGCACGGGGTCGGCGTGCGCCCGGCGGCGTACTCGGCGGCGAACGGCGCGATGACGTGCTGCTCGAACTGCCGCTCGAAGTTGAGCGGGTAGAAAGGCACGCCGAGCGTCTGGCAGATGGCGCGGGCATCCTCGACGCCCTCCAACCCGCAGCAGGAGCCGGTGCCGCACGCGACCACGCCGTCGTCATCGCCGCTGTAGAGGCGCATCGTGATCCCGACGACTTCGTACCCCGCGTCGCGCATGAGTAACGCCGTGACCGCGCTATCGACGCCGCCGCTCATCGCCACGACGCATTTCTTCTTCTCGCCCGCTGCCAACGGCGGGATCGCGGCCCGCGCCGCGACGGCTGCAATGTTGTCGGTAACGGTAATACTCATCGAAGTCCCAGTATCCATAGCAACCTTCGCACAGCCGATCGCGTATCACAGTCATTGTACGGTGTCGGTTGGTGGGGAGCAAACGCGCTGAGGACGTTGTTGGGTCTGGTCATCCGTACATGATCTGATGTGTCTTCGGATCAATATAATCGCGGATCAGGTGTGCAGGACACAGATGGTCGAAATCCTGATCGGTTGTGAGGAGCTTGGCTTGCGTCGCTTTCGCCGTAGCGGCGATCCAAACATCATTCTTTCCCATTCTGTGGCCGGACTTTCGGCTGAAAGCGTCGATCTCTGCGTAGTCATCGATGATAGTATTGTGATTGATGTCGACGGTGATGAGACTATTGAGGAGTGTCATCAGCGCGGTCTTCCTTAGTGAACCCCAGCCGTTAACGACCGCGAATGCGAGCATTTCGCCCCGTGATACAACGCTTATCAGCGGCACGTTTGGTATTTGCATCAAGCGATAGGTGGCCTCGATGAATTGACCGAGGGCCGCCGCCCTCATGTATGTTACGAGAATATTGGTATCGAGCAGATACAGTGTCCCAGCGCTCGTTGCTCCTGCGCTCACTAGCCAAGTTCCCGTAGGCCACGCAGAAGGTCCTCTTCATTTTCATCACCAGGCCACTGACCGAATATCGCGGCAGCCCCCACTTTTTTGCCTTGTCGATTTCGTATCTTTGTCACGTCAATGTCCTCTCGCCTCGGCAAGGGAATCGTTGACCAGAAAGAGGATTCACCCTCTCCTGAGAAGACATTCTCAGCGTCCACCCGCAGGAGATACCCAGAGGGACGATAAATCGCATATCCTGTGACGACGACACGCTGATCAAAGAGAAATCGCAAATCAGCTACGGTGCCTTGAGTGATGACGCCCCGGATCTCTTGTCCGTCATCCAAGCGCAAAGCAAAGTTGTCGTTGCTGCGTCGAATCATATCAAGTTTCCCGACGACGCGCACCCGTTGCGGATCCGGCGTTTCGGCCCGTAATTGTTGAGCATGATTGAAGAGCACGATAGGTTGAGCCATTGTATGGTTCCGTGGGCCATCAATCGCTATCTCTGCGAAGGGTTTCTCACAGACTTTCCCGAATCCAGCGACACGTTCGAGCAGTTGTAGGTCAAACCGATCACTATTTTGATTACCTGCGCTTACATCGTTCACAACGCCGCTGAGGAGATCAAAACCAGTTTCCTCGGGAGATGGCTTGCTGGGCCAGAACTCTTGCTGGCGATAAAATACGTCGGCTGCTTCGCCGAGCACAGGAGCTTCGAAGTGAAGTATCGTATCTTCGTCACCAGTAACGTCGATGAAACGGATATCCGATGCGGCAGCAAGCCAACTCGGTTGCCTGCCATATGTCGCGCTACGACCCTGATACGCCATCATAATTGACTGACGTACGAGTGGCCGAACGAACTTCAGCACGTTGCTGAGGTTGTCAGGCGGAACCCGATGACCATAGTGCTCGAAACTTTTCAGCGTTATTTGGTGAATATTCGTCTTCATGACATTTCTCCATCCCCACGGAAAAAACAGAACAAATGATCGGTAAAATGTATCAGGATTGTCTCTGCAAAGCAACCCCTCGATACCGACCATCGCTTCCGAAATGAGGATTCCCGACCCACACTACTGTACCATGTTGTAGCCACGATACCTGCCGATCACCCATGATATGGCAGATATCCCATGTTACGCGGGATGCGTTAACACTGTTATCGTGAAAGGAGCATGCGGTGGCTGACTTGCCGGGGACGATTGTGGAGGCTGGACAATGGCTCCGGAGTGGGAAGATCACCGCAGCGGAACTGACGGAGGCGATGCTTGTGCGCTGCCACGCAGCGCAAGAACACCTCGGCGCATTCAACGCCATCACCGATGAGGCGGCGATGGCGGCGGCACGGGCGGCGGACGACGATTTCGACCGTGGAATCGATCGTGGACTATTGCAGGGCATCCCGCTCGCCATCAAGGATCTGCTTGCCACGAGCGACGCGCCGACGACGGCCAATAGCCGCGTGCTCGACCCTGCATGGGGCCAGCGGGCGGACGCGACGGTCGTGCGGAAGCTGCGCGCGGCGGGCGCGGTGCTGGTGGGCAAGACGGTGCTACACGAGTTCGCCAACGGCTGGCCCGACCCCGCGACGGGCTTCCCGATCGCGAAGAATCCGTGGGATCCGGCGCGGACGACGGGCGGGTCGAGCTCCGGCACGGGCGCGGCGGTCTGCGCGGGGCTGGCGCTCGGCGGGATTGGCTCGGACACCGGCGGCTCTATTCGTCAGCCAGCCTCCTACTGCGGGATCAGCGGCATCAAGCCGACCTTCGGGCGGGTGAGCAAGGAGGGGTGCGTCCCGCTCGGTTACAGCCTCGACAATCTCGGCCCGCTCGCCCGCACAGTGCGGGACTGTGCGATCATGCTCGAAGCGATCGCCGGGTACGATCCCGCCGACCCTTGCACTGTCAATGTCCCGGTGCCGTCGATGACGGCAGGCTTGGACGGAACGCTCGCCGGGGTGCGGATCGGCATCCCGCGCGACTACTTCTTCACCGCGCCGGAACTCGATGCCGAGGTGAAGGCGAGCGTCCTCGCGGCGGTGGAGGCGATGCACGACGCGGGGGCAACGGTGGTAGATGTCGATCTGCCCTACACGGAGAGTGCGGCTGTCGCGCAGCGCGTGACGATCAGCGCCGAGGCGTATGCATATCACGAGCGGGATTTGCAGGAGCGGCCCGAATTGTACGGCATGCACACGCGGCTGCGCCTCTTGCACGGCATGATGTATACGGCGGCGGATTTCGTGCAGGCGCAGCGCGTCCGCTCGGTGGTGCGAGATGCGTGGACGGCGGCGATGGTCCACCGTGCAGTGGACGTGCTGATTACGCCGACCGCGACCGCCATCGCCCCAACGTTCGCGGGGTACGATGGCATGAAGGTCGACACCTCTCCCTCGTTCACCGGCGTTTGGAACCTCGTCGGCTTCCCCGCGCTCAGCGTCGGTTGCGGCTTTTCGAAGGAGGGCCTGCCGATTGGCATGCAGATCGTCGGCGCGCCCGTCACCGAGCCCACGATCTTCCGCGTCGGCGACGCCTATCAGCGAATCACTGACTGGCATACCCGCGTCCCGGATGTCGACTTTGCCACGGAGGTGATGGCATGACCGATCATGATACGAAAGATGTTGCTGCGACAGTCGATCATCTGCTCGCTGTCGCGGGACTCACCGTGACCGAGGCCGAGCGCGACTACTTCATCCGCGCCTATCCGATCCTGCGCGAGTCCCTCCAACACCTGCGCATCCCAGAGGCCCGCGACGCCGAACCTGCTCCGATCTACCCGGCGGACAACCGGCGCTGACCGACTCCTTATCCCCATCCCGAAACGAGGCGGACGCTCGATGCTGCTGTGTGCGGCGAATGGATTCATGTCGTTCTTGCTCCAACCGCTCACCAACCCACGATCGCATGAGTGTTTGGTAGGGGAGGTGCCGTTGAGCGGCGATCTCTTTGACCGCTTCGATCATCTCGGTGGGAAAGCGCAAGGAAACCAGATCCATCCTGCCCTCCGGCGGGCGCTTGCGTGCTCGCGATTCAGCCCGGCCCGGCCCGATCCCTAACTGGGCAGGGGGTGTTTCCGTGACATCCGTGCCACTCGAACTGCGGTCATGACTAGTTGGGCATGGACATGGCCTCTCATGATGTATCTACAATGTATCCACGTTCACGCCATCTATCAAATGATGTGAAGTTTCTTCCGAGGCAAGCGGGCGAACGATCCCGCCTACCT
>JBBSII010000208.1:0-7320 GCA_038232175.1 Thermomicrobiales bacterium | reverse complement strand
CCGCGAGGCGGTGCGGAAGAAGATGATCTGGGCGGTCATGCTCCTCACGACGCTCTTCGTCGCCTTCTTCGGCTGGGGCGTCGTCCGCTTCAAGGCGACGTGGGACGCTCGCGCCGCCGCGCGGAGTTTCCGCTTCCCGATCACCTTCAATCAGGCGGTGGACCTCAACACGGCCGTCGCCGTCTTCATCATCTTCTTCCTCGCGGCCGTGATGGGCATCTTCGCCGCCATCGGCACGATTTCGGGAGAAGTGGACGGCGGGACGTTTCAGGCGATCCTGCCGAAGCCGATTCGCCGGTGGGAGGTGGTGCTCGGCAAGTGGCTCGGCTACGCGGTGATGCTCGCGCTCTACATCATGCTCACGATGGCGGCGGTGGCGACGGAGGTCGGGATTATCACGGGCCATGTCCCCGCCGGGACGTGGCGGGCGACGCTCGTCCTCATCGTCGCAGCGTGGTGGCTGCTCGCGCTCACGGTGCTCGGCAGCACGATCTTCGCAACAATGGCGAACGGCATCATCTGCTACATGATCTACGCCTTCGGCCTCGCCGCGACGATTGTCGAGGCGATGGGACAACTCTTCCAGATTCGCGCAATGGAGAATGCGGGGCTGGTCCTCTCCCTGCTCTTCCCCTCGCAGCGCATCTATAACTACGCGAACTACCTGATCCAGCCCGCGACGAACTTCTCGTTCGGCGGTAGCGGTGGCCCGAGTTCCGCGCCCCCCTCCGGTGCGGTCGTTCCGTTCGCGGTCGGCTACCTCGTGCTGCTTATCGTCGGCGCGTGCTTCGTCTTCCGCAAGAAGGATTTGTAGCGGGGATTAAGTCTCCCCTCGCGCCACGTGTCCAGCATCGCCGCGTTGTGGGGTTCCATCACGGCGATGCGGTCGTATTTGGACGCCGTGACGCACGGGGCGATGGTGAGCCAGGCGGGATTCGGCGTCTCCCCTCGCGCCCAGGCGACGAGCGCCGCCGGGACGTTCGCACCCGCCGCGTGGGAGAACGGGTACCCACCACCGAAGCGCGGATTCATCTCCAGCACCGCGCAGGTATCACCATGCAGGAAGACATCGCAGTCGAGGATGCCAACGTGGCCGAGCAGGCCGCCGAGTTGAGCGCCTAATCGCTCCAGTCCCGCGTGGCGCGTCGTGACCGCGCGGTCGGTCCCGCCGGAGCGCATCATTAGTTTGCGCTTGGCGAGGGTGCAGACGTACCGGCCCGCCAGATCGTTGACGATGTCGAGGCCGTGCTCCGCACCGGGGAGCCGCGCCTGAATCAGGATCGCTGCATCGGGCGCGGCCACGCGACGGTCGGGCACGACCGACCGCGCGTACCGCCGCATCGCCAGCGCGTGCACGAGTGCGAGTTCGTCCATCGCCCAGACGTACTCGATGCCGAACGACCCGCTGCCCCATCGGGGCTTCAGCACGAGCGGGAAGGCAACCTCCCCGCACACGAGGGCGTCGCGCGCGGCGTCCAGGGTCAGGTACGTCTGCGGCGTCGGGATGCCGTTTGCTCGCAGGAAGGTGAAGGTCGCCCATTTATCGAAGCAGCGTTCGATGACCGCCGGGGATGAGATCATCGGCGTCGTCCCGATGGCGAGGAAGCGGGCGAGATTTGCGGCGAGCAGCGGCAGTTCGAAGTCGTTCAGGGGGATCAGCAATCCCACCCGCTCATCGCGACAGACGGCGAGCAACCGGTCGATGTAGCCGGGGTCGCCCAGTGGTGGGAGGATAAATGCCACGTCGGCGTCCCGCAGCGCGGGGGCGTGGGCGCAGGTGTCCGCCGCGAGCACCCGCCCCTCCGGGCCAACCACGTCACGGAAGAACTGGACGAGGTAGTTGCGTCGGCCCGCGCAGGTCAACAGCACATTCATCGGTCGTTCATGCCCTCTCCGCCATCGGGGCGAGCGCCGCGTGCCGCTCGTCCCGCCGCGATGCGGCCCGCTCCACGCTCAGATCAGGCTCATTCACGGATGTATCCACCTGCACATTGGCACGACGCACGACTTTAATGAGCGTCATCACGAGAATGCGCAGGTCGAGCGGGAGCGAGCAGCGTTCGACGTACCAGACATCGCACGCGAGCCGCCGGTCCCACGGCAGGTCGTTGCGCCCGTTGACCTGTGCCCAGCCCGTGATCCCCGGACGGACGGTGAAGCGCGCCCGCTCGCGCTCCGAGTAGTACGGCAGGTATTTCTTCACCAGCGGGCGCGGGCCGACGAGGCTCATCTCGCCCTTCATGACGTTGAACAACCCCGGCAACTCGTCGAGACTCGTCGCGCGTAAGAAGCGCCCCAACGTGGTCAATCGCTCGCGGTCGGGCAGCGATTGGCCGTGCGCGTCGCAGGCTTCCTTCATCGTGCGGAACTTGTACGCCGGGAACGGGCGCGCGTCGAGGCCGGGGCGCACCTGCGTGAAGATGACCGGCCTACCCATTCGCAGCGCGACGAGCGCGGCGACGACCGCCATCACCGGCGACAGCACGATGAGCGCGGGCAGCGTGATGATGAGATCAAACGAACGTTTACCCCGGTATCCCATGCACCTAGTCCTTGTAATTCCTCACCCCCGGCCCCTCTCGTACGGAGCCATCGCCCTGAGAACACGGCTTGTGCCAGGCTTGTTCGGCGATGGAGAGGGGAGGGGAACGGTTTGGCACAAATCAGTTCTTGATCCTCTACGATCCCGCGCGTGCCACCGAGAGGATGCTGGTGCGGCGCGCGACGGCGGGAGCAACATCGCGGGTCAATGCGCGGGCAGCGTACCCCGTGCCCGCGACGAAGCGCATCAACGGGCCAAAACTCTCCGCTGCGGGCGCGCCGAGGAAGTGCAGGCCGCGCACCGACGACTCGAACCCCGCCGTGAGCCGGGGGTATCCGTTGACGCGGTCGAGTGATCGCAGCAATTCTGGCGTCAGGAACGAATAGTGGCGGACGTCGACCGCGTAGCCCGTCGCGAGCAGCGCGTGGTCTACCTCGCGCGTCGTCCCGTCGCTCAGCGCGAGGCGCAGGCCGTCGCCGACGGTCGTTGCGCTCGTGATCGCCGTATTCACGGTAATCGGCACGGTCACGAGCCGGGGGCGTAGCCAGCCCGACCCCGCCGGACGGATCGCACGGCGGGCGAACCGTCCGCGCAGCGCGTGCGTCGGCACGCGGTTGAAGCGGTGCGGCCCATCGACCAGCCAGTTAAGTCCGGGCGGGCCAATGTCCGACGCCGGGTACAACAGCGGCCGCAGCGGGTTCAACGAACTGTGCGCCATCGTGTGAAGGCGGGACCCCGAGCCGTAGCGGAGCCAGTGAACCGCCGGTGTCCGGGCGATCACCTCCACCGTCGCGCCCGACTCATGGAGCAGGGCGGCAGATTCGAGCGCGCTCTGCCCGCCACCGACCACGACGACGCGCTTGCCCGCGAACCGCACGAAATTGTCGTGCTCCGAGGCGTGCGTGGGGCGCTCCAGTGCAATGGCGGCGAATTGCGGCGGGCGGCGGGCGAACGCGGCGATCCCGGCGGCGATCACAACGCGCCGGGCGCGCAACGTCTCCCCATCGTGCAGGCGCAGCCGGAAGCCGCCCTCGAAGGCATCGATCCGCTCGATGCGCCGCGTGTCGAGATCGGGCACAACCTGTCGCCCGAACCATTGACCATATTGCACGAAGTGGTCGAGCGGCACCAGTTGCGCCGCGTCGCGGCGGCTCGCCCGCTCGTATGCATCGAGTGTCAGGGCGTGCTCCGGGTCCGCGATGTGGGAGGCTTCCCGGTACGAGCGGAGGAACATTCCGGTCGGCATCTGACGCTCCCAGAAGTCCATCGGCTCGCCAAAGACGCGCGTTTCCACGCCCGCAGCCCGCAGATGCGCCGCCGCCGACAACCCATATGGACCCGCGCCGATAATGATCGTCTCGCTCGTTGCCATCATGCCTCGTCACCCTCCGATGCGAATCTTCCCCGCGACATGCGCCTGCGCTCACCCGACGATGGGCCACACCGTGTGGCGATGCGTGAGAATTCCCTTCGAGGTACGGCTGCGCAGTATACACCCGTATAACGCGACGGAAGGTAAATTGTGACGTGCGGAATAAAAAAGTCTCATCGCCACATTTCCTCCCGCTCATGCCCCATCGCGAAAAAGGTGAACGGCGCGGTACAATGGCGGGGTGAGATGCTCGGGCGACATCGGGGCGCGGATGACAGCGAACAAAGGGGAGTGGGATTGGACACGGGCAAGCGATTCGACGCGACGAAGTACCTGCGGACGATTAAAGTTCGCGGCGGCGGACAGCAGACGTACTTGCCAGTCGCGGCGCGACTGCTCTGGCTCCGCGCGGACCATCCGGACGCGCAGGTGATCACCGAAGCGCTGCAACTCGGCGAGAAGGGTGCGATCTTCAAGGCGACCGTCACGCTCCCGAGCGGCGGCATCGCGGTCGGTCACGGGAGCGAGACGGCGAACGACTCCGGCGACTTCATCGAGAAGGCGGAGACGAAAGCGATTGGCCGCGCGCTCACCGCACTCGGCTACGGCACGGAGTTCGCGGAGGGGCAGGACGACCCCGCCCTCGCCGCCGAGATGCTCCCCGCGCCATTGCCACGCCCCGCAGAACCGATCGCGCTCCCCGCAGTCACGACGCCACCACCCGCACCGTCGTCCGCTCCCCTCCGCCCCGAACGGATCGCGCGGCAGCAGGAACCAACGGAACGACCGGAACGATCGGAGCGGATTGAGCGACCGGCGCGCGCACTCGAACCCACCGAGCGGATCGCCCGCACGCCCGAACCCATCGAACGGCCCGAACGAATCGCGCGCGCACCGGAGCGTGCTGAGCGACCGGAGCGTTTCGCGCGGCAGCAGGAACCGACCGAACCCACCGAGCGACCGGAACGACCAGGCCGTTTCGCCGCTCCACCCGCGCCAGCACCGGCACCGGAGCGGCCCCTTCGCCCCGAACGAATCGAGCGTGCGGAACCGGCCGTGGAAGCGCCCCGCCTCGCCCCGACTGAGCGGCCCCTCCGCCCCGAGCGGTTGAGCCGGGCGCGCGAGGCGACCCCCTCACCCGTCGCGCCACCAACACCGGCGCCGGAACCGCCCGCATCCGAGGAACCGGCGCCACCGACACCGATCCGCCGCAGTGGGCGGACGCTGGCGGCGGGACGATCCTTTGCAACACCGACGCCTGTCATCCCCAGCGCCGCGCCGCCGACGCCCGCACCGGCGCCGCGCCCCGCGCCCCGCGCCGAGGAACCGGAGGAGGAAAGCGCGGACGACATGGAGATGGCGATGATCTCCACCACATCGTTCTGGCGATGGGCGCGCAGCAAGGGGTACTCCGACCGGCGCGCGGTCGAGGCGGCGACCGGCAAGAGCATGGACGCCATGACCCCGCGCGAGGCGTACTACCGGCTGAAGGAAGTCCTCGCACGCGAGAGCGCCCCGTAACAGTCCAAGAGTCAATATGCACAACCATTCCCCTCCCCTCTCCATCGCCCGGAGATCACGACGTGCGTCAGTCCCATTCGGCGATGGAGAGGGACCGGGGGTGAGGAATGGAATCCGGCCCTGGACACCTCAACCACAGAGGCGCAGAGATCGCAGAGGGAGAACAGGAGGAAAAGTAATCTTCTGTGTTCTCCGTGTTCTCTGCGTCTCTGCGTCCTCCACGTCAATCCGGTTTGGTCCCTTGTCGTCTCAGTGGCGCTTCGTGCCTGTGTTGGCGTGGCCAATGACCTCGACCTGGTAGACCTGCGTGCGGTTCAGGCTGTTATGCTGCACGCGCACGCAATCACCGATGGCGAGTTGCGTGAAGACCGCATGATCGAGATGGACGGACAAGACGTCCGGCTCCGCGATGTCCAGCACGACAACGCCGACCCGCCGCGCCCCTGCGATTGTCCAGCGGGCATCGACCACGGTCCCCTCGATCCAGACCGGGCGCGAGACGAGCGCGAGGATGCCACCGATCATCAGCGGGAACCCGACGATGATGCCCCCCGCCGCGACGATCACGACGCCCGGCGTCGGGCTGTGCAGCCGCGCAACGACGATGACAATTCCCGTGAGCAGGAGGACCAGCCCGGCAAGCAGGAGCGTCCATCCGCTCGGGCCACGATGATTCTGAAGCATCTCCCCCAACAATCCATAGACGGCGCGGGCACAACAACGATGGTGCAGTATCGCACAGCGAAACCCGGTGCGATTGCGTATAATCGTCGCGTGACGAAGGACCATGCTCAGGAGGCGACCGATGCTTCACACGCGGCTCTGCGACCTGCTTGGCATCGAGCACCCGATTCTCAGCGCGCCGATGGCGGGCACGGCGAACGCCGAACTCGCGGCAGCGGTCTCGGCGGCGGGCGGCCTCGGCATCATCGGCGGCTCCAATGGCGACGCGGAGTGGCTGCGCGGGCAGATTCGCGCGGTGCGGGAGCGGACGAATCGCCCCTTCGGCGTCGGCTTCATCTCCTCGCGCCACGGCGTGGCGGAATTAACGGCGGTCGCCATTGCCGAGCGCGTCCCGGTCATCACGCACTCCTTCGCGGACCCGACCCCCTTCGTCGTGCCGATCCATGATGCCGGCCTCCTAATGATCGCGCAGGTGCAGACGGTCGCGCAGGCACAGATCGCGGCGCGGGCGGGCGTCGACGCAATCGCCGCGCAGGGCACGGAGGCGGGCGGTCACACCGGCTACAGCGGCGCGCTGCCGCTCATCCCGGCGGTCGTCGATGTCGCGGGCAGCATCCCGGTGATCGCCGCCGGGGGCATCGCGGACGGTCGCGGCCTCGCGGCGGCATTCATGCTCGGTGCGGAGGGCGTCTGGATGGGATCACGCTTCGTCGCGAGCGTCGAGGCGGCCGGGGGCAAGTGGGTGAAGGAGCGCGTCGTCGCGGCGAGCACGGACGACACGGTGCTGACGAAGGCGTACGACATCGTCAATCAGGCGGCCTTCCCGCCGGGAATCGGCGACCGCGTCGTCCGCAACGACTACACCGATGCGTGGCACGGGCACGATGCCGACGCACTCGCCGCGCGACGCCCGGAACTGCGGGCGCAACTGGATCGCGCGCGAGAAGAGGAGGACGCGCGGATCGCCCCGACCCGCGCGGGCAACGCTGTCGGCCTCATCCACGCCATCGAACCGGCGGGGGAGATCGTGCGGCGCATCATCGCGGAGGCCGAGCGCATCCTGCGGGAACGCCCCGGCCAGGTGCTGCGATAAAATCCCGTGGCGTAGGCTTCAGCCTGCGTCCCTGATTAGGAAAGGGATCGCAGGGGGGAGCCTACGCCCCCGCACTAGGGGGTGAGTTGGGGGGGGGATTGGCGTTGG
>JBBSII010000207.1:0-7338 GCA_038232175.1 Thermomicrobiales bacterium | reverse complement strand
ATGGATGGTGCGATTCGGGAGCCAGCGCGGGCGAGTGAATGGACCGGGGAGTTGCCCCCCGAAACGCAGCGATGCGGAGTACATGGGGCCGGAAGCGCGCCACCGTTACCACGGCGCAGGGTATCGGAACCGTAGCCAGCAGTCGGCGGCAAACAGTCGGCAATTGTGCGGTCTCCCGTACTGACGAGTGGAGTTGCCGAATCATCCGGCAACTCAATTGGGGTGGCACCACGGAGCGTAATCAGCGCCTTCGTCCCTTCGTAGGGACGGGGCGTTTTTGTTTGCGCGCGGGGCAACCCAAAGGAGCACGGGGCATGACGGTAACGAGTGAGCAATCGGCGGTGGACAGAAGCCAGAAGCCAGAAGCCGGAAACCGGAAGCCAGAGAACTCAGTCCTCATACCGCCCAAAGGGCACCCGCAGTCCTCAGTCCTTCCCTCTCTTGCTGAGGTGCGAGCGCTGGCGGGCGAGGGAAATCTGGTGCCAGTCTACCGGGAGATCATGGGGGATCTGGAGACGCCCGTCACGGCATATCTGAAAGTCGCGCAAGGGCCACACTCCTTCCTGCTGGAGAGCGTCGAGGGGGGCGAGCGGCTGGCGCGGTACTCCTTCATCGGCACGGACCCGTACCTCGTCGTGCGGCTCCACGACGGCACGCTGACCGCGACGCATCAGCGCGGCGACAAGCAGGTCTTCCCCTTCACCGATCCGCTGGAGGCGTTGCAGGGCTTCCTCACCCCGTACCGCCTCGTCCGCGCGCCGGGAACGGATCTGCCGCGCTTTCTCGGTGGCGCGGTCGGCTACCTCGGCTACGAGTGCATCCGCTACTTCGAGCCGCGCGTGCCGATGGCGGCGGTGGACGCGCTCGGCTTGCCGGACGCCGTCTTCATGCTCACGGACACGCTGCTCGTCTTCGACCACCTGAAGCGGCGGATCAAGGTCGTCTCGCACGTCCACACCGATACGGGCGACCTCGCGGCGGCGTACGACGAGGCGACCGCGCGCATCGACCGGCTCGTCGCGCAGCTGCGGCACGGGGTGGCGACCCCGCCGCGCGGCACGCGCGAGAAGGAAGCGGCGGGGCAGCGCGCGGCGAACTTCACCCGCGCGGCGTACGAGGAGGCGGTGGAGCGCGCGAAGGAGTACATCGCGGCGGGCGACATCATCCAGATCGTCCCGTCGCAGCGGCTGACCGTGCCGACGAGCGCGGCCCCGTTCACGATCTACCGCGCGCTGCGGGCGATCAATCCCTCGCCGTACATGGTCTACTTCAACCTCGACGGCTTCCAGATCGTCGCGTCCTCTCCGGAATCGCTCGTCCGCAACGAGGGCGGCACGATCACGACGCACCCGCTCGCCGGGACGCGACCGCGCGGCAAGACTGAGGAGGCCGACCGCGCGCTGGCGGAGGAATTGACGACGGACGAGAAGGAGCGGGCGGAGCACATCATGCTCGTCGATCTCGGGCGCAACGACATTGGCCGGATCGCGGAGCCGGGCACGGTGCGCGTCCCCTCCCTAATGGCGGTCGAACGATACAGCCATGTGATGCACCTCTGCTCGGAGGTGGAGGGGCAGCTCAAGCCGGAATACACGAGCCTCGACGCCCTGCGCGCCTGCTTCCCGATGGGCACCGCGACGGGCGCGCCGAAGATCCGCGCCATGCAGATCATCGCGGAGTTGGAGCGCGAGCAGCGCGGGCCGTACGCGGGCGCGCTCGGCTACGTCGGGTACGACGGCAACATGGACTTCGCCCTCGCGCTGCGGACGATGCCCGTCAAGGATGGCGTGGCCTACCCCCAGGCGGGCGGCGGGGTCGTCGCGGACAGCAGCCCGGAGGGCGAGTACCACGAGTGCCACCACAAAATGGGCGCACTCCTCCGCGCCATCGAGACGGCGGAAGACCTTGAGGAGAGTAACGAGTAACGAGTAACGAGTAACGAGTAACGAGAAGGGACAGAACCTCTCGTTACTCGTTACTCGTTACTTCGCGATCGAAGGGAGCATCCTGTGATTGTCCTGATTGATAACTACGACTCGTTCACGTACAACCTCTACCAATACCTCTGTGAACTGGGCGTGGCGGTGCGCGTGGTGCGCAACGACGCGGCGACGGTGGCGGAGATCGTCGCGATGCGGCCGGAGCGGGTCGTCCTCTCGCCGGGGCCGTGCACGCCGAATGAGGCGGGCATCTGCGTGCCGCTCATCCACGCGCTCGCCGGGCGGGTGCCGCTACTTGGCGTCTGCCTCGGCCACCAGGCGATTGGCGCGGCGTACGGCGGCGCGGTCGTCCGCGCGCCGACCTTGATGCACGGCAAGGTGAGCGCGGTACACCACACCGGGCAGGGCGTCTTCCGGGGGTTGCCGTCGCCCTTCACCGCGATCCGCTACCACTCGCTCGTCGTCGCGCGCGACACCCTGCCGGATGTGCTGGAAATAACGGCGGAGACGGCGGACGGCCTCGTGATGGGCTTCCGACATCGGGAAATCCCCACGCTGGAAGGCGTGCAGTTTCACCCGGAGAGCATCCTCACCGAGCACGGGCACCAACTGCTGGCGAACTTTCTTGGGATACCTAACCCCCTGGCCCCCTTCCCCACGGGGGAAGGGGGAGCAGGAGGGGCGCACAGCCGTACGTCCCACACGTCCGAGGCGGAGGTGTTGGCACATGCGTATTGAGGTACAAGCAGGAATCGGCACGATGCCGCAATTGAGTCACCCCTTCCCCCATGGGGAAGGGGCTGGGGGTTAGGTAAATGAGCAGCACCGCACCGCAGCCAATGATCCGCGACGCGATTGCGCGGGTGGTGGAGGGGCAAATCCTGACGCGGCCCGAGGCGGCGCAGGTGATGGATCAGATCATGGCGGGGGAGGCGACGCCCGCGCAGATCGGCGCGTTCCTGACCGCGCTGCGCATCCGGGGTGAGACGGAGGGCGAGATCGCCGGGTTCGCCGAGACGATGCGCCGCCACGCCCGCCGCGTCACGCTCGATGAGGGCGTGCGCGTCGTCGATGTCGTCGGCACGGGCGGCGATGGCAGCGGCACCTTCAACATCAGCACGACGGCGGCGTTCGTCGTGGCGGGCGCGGGCGTCGCGGTCGCGAAGCATGGCAACCGCGCGATGACCTCCCGCTGCGGCAGCGCGGACGTGCTGGAGGGGCTGGGCGTCGTGATCGAGCAGACGCCGGAGCAGGTCTCCCAGTGCGTGCGGGAGGTCGGGTTCGGCTTCATGTTCGCGCAGGCATTCCACCCCGCGATGCGCCACGCGGGGCCGGTGCGACGCGACATCGGCATCCGCACCGTCTTCAACCTGCTCGGCCCGCTAACGAACCCCGCCCGCGCCCCGTACGAACTGATGGGCGTCGGCGACGCGGCGCTGGCGGCGAAACTGGCGCGTGTCTTCGCGCTGCTCGGCGTGGCGCACGCGCTCGTCGTCCACGGGCAGGAGGGGCTGGATGAGATCAGCATCTCCGGCCCCACGACGGTCCATGAGGTCCATGTCGACCGCGACGTGGTGACGTACGAGATCACGCCGGAGCAGTTCGGGCTGGCCCGCGCCGCGCCGCTCGCCATCCGTGGCGGCAGCGTGGAGGAGAATGTCGCCATCACGCGCCGGGTGCTCGCGGGCGAGCAGGGGCCGACGCGCGATGTCGTGCTGCTCAACGCGGCGGCGGCGCTCATCGCAGCGGAGGCTGCGCCCGACTTCATGGCGGGCATCGCGCAGGCGGCGGCGAGCATCGACCGCGGGCGGGCGCAGGCATCGCTGGACGCATTCGTCACCATGACACAATCGTTCGCGACGCGGGAACTGGCGATGACGTAGGGCAGTGGGCAGTGGGCAGTGGGCAGCAAACAAACTCATTGCGCGTTGCTCTCATCCGGTTCCCCTTCCCCTGTGGGAGGGGTCAGGGGGTTAAGTAAAATGACGATCACACAGGAGACGATGCAACCGATCACGGGGACAGTGGTGAAGCCGCGCGTCTTCAGCGGCATTCAGCCAAGCGGGCAGTTGCACATCGGCAATTACCTCGGGGCGATCCGGCGGTGGGTCGAGGTGCAAGACAAGTACGACAACATCTTCTGCATCGTCGATCTGCACGCGCTCACCGTGCCGCAGGAGCCGGACGCCCTGCGCGCCGCGACGCGCGAACTCGCCGCCGTCTTCCTCGCGGCGGGTCTCGACCCGGCGAAGTGTGCGCTCTTCGCCCAGAGCCATGTGACGGCGCACGCGGAACTGGCGTGGCTCCTCAACTGCATCACGCCGCTTGGGTGGCTGGAGCGCATGACGCAGTACAAGGACAAGGCGGGCGACCAGCGCGAGCGGTCGTCGCTCGGCCTGCTGGCATACCCCTGCCTGATGGCGGCGGACATCCTCCTCTACCACGCGCAGGGCGTGCCCGTCGGCGAGGATCAGAAGCAACACGTCGAACTGACGCGCGACATCGCGGAGCGGTTTAACCGGCTCTACGGCAACACCTTCACCATCCCGGAAGCGTGGATCGGCGCCGCCGCCGCGCGCGTGATGGGCCTCGACGAGCCGAACCGGAAGATGAGCAAGAGCGCGACGGGCCGGTACCACGCGATCTTCCTCACCGACACGCCGGATCAGATCTGGGACAAGGTGAAGCGCGCGACGACCGACAGCATCGGCACCATCGTCTTCGACGAGGAGCGGCCCGGTATCTTCAACCTGCTCTCGATCTATCAGGGGTTCACCGGCGAATCTCGCGAGACGATCGAGGCGCGGTTCGCGGGGCAGGGCTACGGCGCGTTCAAGCGCGCGCTGGCGGACGTCATCATCAGCGAACTGGAGCCGCTCCAGAAGCGGTATGCCGAGATCACCGCCGAGCCGGGCTACGTCGAGCGCATTCTCAAAGAGGGTGCGGATCGCGTCCGCCCCACCGCCGACACGACCCTCATCAACGCCAAGCGCGGCCTGGGCCTCCTCTGAGAAGTGACGAGTACTGAGTGAGAATCCGAAAGTAACAAGTAACAAGAAGGGTGTCCCGATCGCGTCGCTGTTCCTGGTACTCGTTACTTGTTACTTCTTCTCAGTACTCGTCCACTCCCCTGTGGTACACTACCGGGACGGGGTTATCTGCACCCCGATTGTGGTATGCGCGATGGAATGAAGAATGAAGGTTACGGACGATGGCGGAAAAGACAGCCAAGGGCAAGGGCGGCGCGGCCGCAGCGCAGCGGGTTCCGGCGGAAACGCTGAATCGCATCGCGGCGGAAATCGGCGCGAACCGCCGCCCCATGACGCTCGCGGAACTGCTGGAACTGACAGAGAAGTAAGCCAGTAGCCAGTAACCAGTGACACGGGTTGTTCCCTCTGGCTACTGGCTACTGACTACTCCGGGAGGAATCAATGGCACAGGTAACGGAGGCTCCGGCGTTCGCGGGGAGTGCGGATGAGCAGGCGCTCGCGCGGGAACTGCTGCTCGTGGTGCAGGGTCAGGGGCGCTTCTTCGCGTCCGGCTTGCCGATCCGGCAATCGGTGAGCGCACTCGCGGAGTACGCGACGGCGCGCAAATTCGTCAAGAAGGACGCCGCGAAGGCGGTCGAGGCAGCGGTGCGCGCGAACCCGACGATCTTCGCCCTCGAAGGCGACGGGGACGCCCTGACCGTCGTCACCACCCGTGAGGGTCTCGCGCCGGGGGTGCGCGCGGAGGACATGAGCCACTCCTTCGCACACCGGCTGACCGAGCCGCTCGCCGCCCCGCCGCCGGAGCCGAGGGTTCACCCCGAGCGCCCGGTCATCAACGACAACTGGTACAACGAGATCGTCGTACCGGCGGACGCGGAGGATGAGGAGGACGCGGACGAAGCGCCCCCTTCCGTGCTGACCGAACTGATCGCCGCGCACCAGGACGCGGTTGCCGAACCGCCGCTCGACACCGCCGTGACTCCCGCCGAGGCGCAGGAAGACGCGGCAGCGGAATTGGAGGAGGTCGTCGCGGACGCGGCGGACGTCTCCACACCCGCCGGTGCGCTCGAACAGGCGCTGACGAGCGACCCGCGCTTCGTCGCCTTCGGGTCGGAATACTATCTGCGGGACCTGCTGGAATCGTACGGCCGCAACGACACGCGCCGCGTGATGGAGTACATCCGCGAGCGGGGCGAACCGCTCTCCGATGTCGATGTGCTGCTCGATCTCTACGGCAAGCGGCGCACCGACCCCGGCTTCGCCGCCACCTGCTTCTCCCTCAACGCGCACCTCGCGACGGAGAAGGATTTCGAGTTCGTCGGCACCACCGAGCGCCGCCTCTGGAGCGTCGATGGGCTGCCGACGATCGGCTCCGAGAAGCGGAAGGCGACGGACATCGGGCAGGACTACCGCGTGCTGCTCGATTACCCGAGCGTCGTGGACGAGGCGTACGGCGCGAGCGCCGAGGAGTACGTCGAGCACATCCTGACGTACTACGAGTACGAGTACGGTGTGCTGCCGCTCGATGGCGAGCTGGCGCAGTTCTTCCCGCAGCAGTACACGCGCGGTCAGCGCGCGGCGGTGGTGACATTCGAGGCGCCGCAGCACTACCTGACATTCAACGTCGAGATTCGCTTCCCCACCGGCAACCGGGGCGGCTTCCTCAGCGGCTTTAGCACCTTCTTCCACGAGAACCTCATCCCCGGCGCGCTCTTCACCATCGAGCGCGGCGACACCGTCGGCACCTACCGCATCCAGTACTTGCAGGTGAGCGCGCAGGAGCGGAAACTGCTGCAAGTGGACGAGAAGAAGGGAAAGTTCGCCTTCAAGGCCGTCACCTTCTACTGCGCGACCGCGCCGAACATGGTACTCACCGAGCAGCGGCTGCCGCGTCTCGCGCAGATGAAGCCGCTGGACGCGCGCAACCGCCGCGTGCTCCCGAAGGTAATCGGGGCCGCGTTCGAGCGCATCGGCGAGAACGTCGGGGACGCCAGCGCACCGCGCTACCTCGCGGAGTTCGACGACCTCTACGCCGTCGCCAACATCGAGCGCCCCACCTCCACCGAGGCTCTCCGCGCCATCCTGACCTCCGGCAGCGGCGGCTTCTCGGAGGAGGACGGACTGTACTATTACTCGCCTTCGGCGTAACGAGGACTAAGGACTAAGGACTAAGTGGGGAGTGAGCCTTACTTAGTCCTTAGTCCTCCAAGGGACTTGGAGATGGCAGATAACGAGAACGAGCGGGACGCGCGGATCGACGCGGACGTCGCGTTTATGAAGGAACTGGAAGCGCTCGAAGCGGGCGCAGCGGATGTGGACAATGAGCCGCTCGATCTGGAAGCGGACGTGCAGGAGCCAACCGATGAGCCGCGCGGGGACATCGCCGCGCGGCTGCGCGATCCGCGCCT
>JBBSII010000206.1:0-7340 GCA_038232175.1 Thermomicrobiales bacterium | reverse complement strand
CGCCCAGACGACCCAGGAGCCGCTTCCAATGAGTGCGATGACAAGGAAGACGGCGAGAAACTTCGGCCAGACCGGCGGGCGTGTCCGGGAGGAGTATGGGGAATAGTAACGCAACGAAATCTCCTGACCGCCATAAGGCATGTGCAATCTGCTCGCACAGGCACCGCACATACCGTGGAATATTGTCAAGTGTACAGACGGCCCGGCATCGGGTCAAGGGCCAATGAGTTGACATATTTACTGCCGACGATCCGCATGTATAATATTCTTGTATGCAAATGTGATTTGCTCAGTGGTCAAGTCGCTTCAGTATCGGGGAACAGTGAACACAAACGCATTTTCGAGTGAACCTGCACGCCCCACCACGCTCCTGATCGCATCCACGAGTCCGTTGAGCGGCAAGAGCGCCTTTGCTGTCGGTATTGGGCGTGCGCTGCAGCAGCAAGGGTACGCCGTCGGGTATTGCCAGCCGCTCACGATGGGCCAGGAGTACGACCAACTCTCCCCCGATCACCTCGCGTTCATCCGCGACGCGCTTCGGCTTCGCGGTGAAACGGACACGGGCATCGCCCCCGTGCGCTTCACCGCGTCCGACCTCGCGGAGGCGCTGCGCGATAGCACCCTGAACGCGGACACGCTCCGCGCGAAAGTGCACGCGGCGTTTCATGCCCTCGCGCTCGACAAGGATGTCATGCTCGTTGAGGGGCCGGACACGCGGGACGACGGCAGTGTGATTGGCCTGACCACCGCCGATCAGGCGCGGCTGCTCGACGCGCGCGTCCTCGTCGTCACGCGGGGCCTCGATCACTCGCTTGTGGATCGCGTGATGGCGTTCAAACGCGAACTCGGCGACGCGCTCCTGGGTGTCGCGCTGAATGTTGTCCCACGTTCCAGCCTCTCATACGTAACAAATACACTCGCGCCCGCATTGGAGCGCCTCGGCGTCCAGATTCTTGGCGTGCTGCCAGAGGACCGGACGCTGCGCTCCGTCAGCGTCGATCAGGTCGCCGGGTATCTGGACGGGCGCATTCTTTGTTCGGAGGAGCATGCGGGCGCGCTGCTGGAGCACGTCGTCGTCGGCGCGATGTCCGTCGAAACGGCGATTGACCACCTCAAACGCCGTGAGCGAACCGCACTCGTCACGGGCGGCGACCGCACCGACCTGCTGACTGCGGCGCTGGCGAACGCCGATGTGGTCGAGACGATGGCGGCATTCATCCTGACGGGCGACCTCTATCCATCGCCGCGTGTGCTGGCGCAGGCGGCGGCGAATGGCATCCCGGTCGTCCTCGTGCGGCACGATACGCGCACATCAACGGACCTGCTCGATAAGGTCTTCGGTCGCGTGCGATTCGCGCAGGAACGCAAGATCGAGCGATTCAGCGCGTTGCTCGCGGAGCGGTTCGACTTTGTCCGCTTCGCGCGCGCCCTCGGCCTCGACTGATCGTGGCCGACGACGCTTCGTCATCTGCGTTGCCGTCCGTGCAGTTCGGCGGCTTTGTCTCGCCGGATCGGGCGATTGGCGATTACGCGGCGTGCGCCTCGTTTCTCGTCGGCGGGCAGTCGTTGCTCGTCACCGTCTCGGCCACGCTCGCCGCGATCATCGAAGGGCGCGCACAGCACCCGATCGATTGGCTGGATTACCCGCCGCTCGCCGCCCTCGGCTACGCGCGCATCGCGGAGACGTTCGACTTGGGATTGTCCGCTTCGGAGATCCCGCTGACCGCCGAGGACGCGGACGAATTGCTGGCGATCGACCGTGCCTGGTGGGCCGACCGAGACGACGATCCGACCATCCGCTGACGGATTACTACGAGAGCCACCCTCGGCGCTTGAGCGCCTCGCTCCCGAGCAGGCCGAGCAGGATGTCCTGTGGCGTTCCCTTATTCTCCGGGTGGTACTCGAAGCGGTTCCGCTCGAAGTATTGCACGGTGTAGGCGACGCCGTCCGTTGCGTTCTTTTCGTCGAATGGCTCGCACAGCGGGAAGCCGAAAATCGGCAGGCCACCGTGTGTATCCCAGTAGACCTTGAACGGCCCGCTGAGCGAGTGCCCGGACTCGGGGAAAAAGCGATGATCCGTGCCGTCATCCGTCTGCGGTACGCGAACGAACGGCTTCTCGGTTTGCCGCGCTTGGGTCACGATGGAGCCGAGTCGCCCCAACTCGATGGCGTAGGCAGTCCCGGACTTTTCGGGGTGCTGTTCAAAGCGTGCGCGCTCGAAATACTGAACCTTGAATGCCGTATCGTCGTCGCCGATCGCATCCATGAAGACCTCGGTGATCGGATAGCCGAACTGCGCGAGACCGCCATTCGCCTTCCAGTATGCGTAGAAGTCTGCCGGGATATTGTGCTTCGTTTCGGGGAAGAATTTCGTCGCCGCGTTCGTCGATGCGGCCACGGGATCACTTGGGTTCGGGAGTACATTGATCTGGATCGCGTCGTCGGTATCGAGCGGGCCGCCGCCTTCTTGGATGAGTGTCGCGACGAACCGCACGCGCTGCACATTCGTTGGTCGGATCGTCACCTGAACCGTCGCGGACGCGCCGGGTTGCAGCGCTTTGCCGAGTCCCCACCGATAGGGCGGGTCGCTGCTGGCGAGGAGTTCCGGGCCGATGGCGACACGCACCGCGCCCTTGATGCCCTGGAAGCCCCGTTTCGCGTAGGTGTCGCCCTCGATGTAGACAAATTCCGGCGACGGCTCCTGCGCGGGCAGGGGGACGGTTCCCGAGTTCTTAACGGTGATCTTGACCGTTAGTGCGTCGTGACTGTAGACACTCGTCGGCCCCCACATGATCGCCGTCAGGTCCGCGCTCGGTTGCCCGCTCCCCGGCGCAGGTGGCGTAACATCGGGTGGGTTCGCGGCAATTGGGTCCGCTTTGGGGTCGCCAGTCCACGGGGGTAGGCCCTTTAATTCGCGACGCAGGTTGTTGAATTGCGGGTAGAATGCGTCGCCGGGGCAACTGGTGTTAATCACGCCGCGATGACCGCCCACATTCATGACGTTTTCGCGGTCGATGAAGAAACTCTTCCCGACCGGATCGAGGTCGCCCGCTTTCGCGCGGATGAGGGCCAGCACGGCGGCGCGCGCGGGGTCGGCGATGGAATGATCGGTGTAAGTGCCCAGCATGGCAATGCCGATGCTCCCGGCGTTGTACTGGCGGGCGTGGCCACCGCTCACACGGTCGCCACCGTAGCGGCCCTCGTAGATGTTCCCCTGCTGGTCGATGAGGAAATTGTACCCGATGTCGCCCCACCCGCGCGACACGGCGTGATACTGATAGATCGCGCGGAGCGTCGCCTTCGCGTCGGTCTCCGGGTCGCGCGTCACGGTGTGGTGGAGGATGACCTTCTTGAGCGCACGGTACTCCGGGGGCCAGATCTCTTTGTTGTCCTTGTCGAGCCGCAACTTCTCGTCCGCGCCCCACGCCGCACGCGGCAGGATCGTCACGCCGCCCGCCGCTTTCGCGGTGTAGACCACCTCCACCGGTGGTGTCAATGTATTGACGGCGGTGAGTGCGAATTGCCGAACGACCGGAAAGGAGCCGTCCGGTGTCGGTTGGGCGGCGACGGAATACTGGGCAAAGCGCGCCGGTGCGATGATGACGAGGTCGCCGAATGCGCCGATTTCGTCAACCGAGCGTGCGTGCGTGTCCACATGGAGATGCTGCCAATCGGTCCACATCTGGCCATCGACGCTTGTGCGAACGGAGAAATCGAGCATCGACGCCCGTGACACGTCGGCGCTCCAGAATGATTCGAGCGCGTTAAACGGGAAGTCGGCTTTGAGGGGTGGGGAAACGTACGGTGTTGCCGCAAGAGGTATATCCGACTGCTCCCATGTCGTCCGGATGGCGAAGGGTTGCGCGCGGGCCACGGTCGGGGTGGCGAACAGCGCGGAACTCGTCGCGAGAATGGTGAGACGGCCACCGGCGCGCAAGAGTGCCCGCCGTGTCATGTGCCGTTCAACTCCCATACCACCTCCCGCCCAAACAAGACAGTACCAGACCCCCTGCGCTCTGGCGCGTACGTACGCACCGTACACGATTATTTGTGGAGCGTCAAGGTTGCGGTTGCTGGCATTGTCGGCGCAGCATCTGTCCCGTACGATGTCCCAATGAGGGAGGGCGCAATGGTTGATCGCTTCGTGTTGCACCGCCGTGACGACTGGTATCGCCTTGAGCAGTTGGTCGCGGCGGCGCGTGGCAACGCTTCGGCGGACCTGTGGGAGGAACTTGGTGCGCGATACCGCGCGCTGACGAGCGATCTCGCCATCGCGCGGCGCGACTACGCGACCGAACCCGTTACCCGCTACCTCAACAATCTCGCCGAGGATGCGGCGCGCGCCTTGTACCGGCGCGACCGCCACGGTCTCCGGGCAATCGCGAACTTCTACGTGGTCACATTTCCGCGCCTGATTCGACAGACCTTCCGCTACACGGCGGTATCGTTCGGTATCGTCATCGTGGCGTTCGTGGTCGCATATCTCGTGACGTTCCTCCGTCCGTCGCTCGCGGAATCATTCGTCCCCGGCGGTAGCGGCGTGATCGACACGATCAAGCATGGGCAGACATGGTTCGACACACCGCCCGCCGAACGACCGTTCGCGGCGTCATTCATCATGACGAACAATATCCGCGTGACGTTGCTCTGCTTCGCGGGCGGGGTCCTGCTGGGCATTCCGACCGTGCTGGTGCTGCTCCAGAATGGGTTACAGATCGGCTCAATCGCGGGGCTGACGCACATTTACGGGATCAACGGCGAGCTCTGGTCGTTTGTCGCGCCCCACGGGTTCTTGGAGTTGTCCGTCATCTTCATCAGCGGCGGCGCGGGCTTGCAACTCGCCCATGGCATCGCGCGCCCCGGTCTGCTCTCGCGCCGACAGTCGATCGCGGATACTGGGCGACGCGCGACGCTGATCGCGTGCGGCTGCATGCCGCTGCTTGTGATCGCGGGGACATTGGAGGGGTTCGTCTCGCCGTCTGACCTTCCGGGCGGGCTGAAGTTGCTCGTTGGGCTGACGACGGGCATCCTGCTGTACGCGTATTTCTGGTTCGCGGGCCGCTCCACTGAGCCTGAGGATGCGGGGGCGCGACCTAGCGAGGCCGCGCGCGATGTGGATGCCGCGACGGCTCGATTATGAGTTGAGCTTGATGGTGAACCCCTTCAGCGCTTCCTTGGGGAAACTGCCCTTGTCCTGCCCGTTCTCGGTGTAGGTCACACGGTCGGGCTTCCCAACGACGATCAGAACGGTCTGTTTGGCTTCGATATCCTGCGTTTCGCCGGGGTTGAGGAAGCCGATGAACTTGGCCGTCTTGTCGCCATCGATGTATGCCTCGACCCAGGACTTCTCCGATGTCTTGATTGTGATCTTCAGGCTGGTGGCGGGTGGTGTCGTGGCGGGAGCGGTTGCTGCTGCGGTCGTCGTCACGGTTGCGGTACCACTGCTTGCGGGGCTGCCGCTTGCAGCGCTACTCGTGCTACTCGCGCTGCCCGTTGGAATGTGGATCGTACCGACGGAGGCGGACGGACCGATAGAGACGGTCCCCACGCTCGCGGCATTTGGGATCGCCGTCGGCGTAGCGGCAACGATCGTCGGGTCAATGATCTGCTTTTTTGGCGCTTCCTGCACGAGCAGACTATACCCCCATGCGGCGACGACGCTCAGGATGCCGATGACGAAGATGATGACGACGAAGTTTGGCGAGAACGGGCCGGACGTGTTCACCGACCGTGCGACCGGCTGCGGTTTGTACGCGGCCTCCGGCTCGCCGCGCGCTTCGTTGAACAGGCGCACCATTTCTTGCGGGTTGAGTTGTAACCAATTCGCATAGTTAAAGACGAATCCACGCGCGTAAATGCCTGCGGGCAGGAGGTGAAAGTCGCCATTCTCAAGCGCCGCGAGATGACGGGCGAGGATTCGTGTCTGCCGTTCAGCATCCTGCAGACTGCGCCCAAGGGCTAGGCGGGCATCCCGAAGAATGGCCCCGAGGGTGGCGGGTTGAATCGGGCCCCCGTGCTGCCAGGGGTTTTCCATCACGAAGAAAGCGTCCTTCCCGAGCAAATCTCACGCGCGGACAATGCGTGAGCGCCCCTTCCCTCCTCACGCCACCATCGTGACGCGCGAGCAGTATACGCATCATCATTGGATTTGTCACGAGAATGCGGGAAGTGCACAGGCGTATACGCCCTGGGAAAAACGTTAGCCGGTGCCCGGTCGCCGGAACGTGGCCTGCCTCTTCTCTTCCTCGCGCATCTCTTCGAGGAGGGCGTCGGCGTTCGGCGTCTCCACGGTTTGCGCGGGGATCGCCGCCTTCGCCTGCCACCACTGATCGTTCGCGGCCCACCACGTCCCTAGGCAGGAAAGGCACGCCAGATCGTTCGGGCCGACGAGTTGGGGCGTGGGGAACGCGAACCGATTGCGGCACCAGCCCCGGTCGCCGGTCTCCGCCACCTGGAAATCGCGGCAGTTCGCGCATCGCTTGCCGCGATGGCGTTGGCGTTCTCCGGCGTACCATTCCGCGACCAGCGGGGATGATGGCGCGGGGTCCGGTGGGGAAGGCGCAAAGGTCGATGCGGGCGGGTTCGATGGCGGGACGCGATAGTTGGGCGGTGGGGCGGGTGGCTGGTACGGCTCCTCTGCGTACGGTCGCGGTGCGGCCTGCACGCCGGGCGGTGGCAAGACCGGCTGTTGGCGCGGGATTTGCCGGGTCTGCTCAGTCGCGGCGGAAGGTGGCGGCGTACGGCCATGCATCACCGGTGTCGTGTCGCGGGGTGCGGTGACGATTGGTTCCACCGGTGGCTCATATCTGCGCGGGGCGGAAACGCCTTCATCGCGGCTCACCCGCACGCCATCACGCGGTGCCGGAATAGTGAGATTCGGTTGATCCATTGATGCGTCCCCTTTCGGTGGGGCGACCGGGGGAGACGTGAGCCGTCGCGGCGGGGCGGTATCGCCAATCTGCTGCTGAATCTGGCGGCGCTCCAGGGCGCGGCGGTGTGCCTCACCGACGTTTGATGTTCGTGGCTTACCAATGGGTGTCTGCATCTGTTCTGCTACCTGACGCGGTTGTTCAATACCGACAATGATGTCATCGGGTCGGGTTCCCTGATAGCCCGATCGCTGCCTGATGGGATCGACGGTCGGCCGTGTTTGACCGGGGATGCTATCCTGCGAAGTCGGTGCGGGTTCGAAGTAATCTTTCTCCCACCCGATCCGACACGCCAGCTCCTGCCGTCGCACAAGGGCCATACCGACGATGTCCTGACAACGCGGGTTGCGACACAAACCGTTCTCCCCAATGCCACTCTGCTCAAAAAATCGGCAAGAGCCACATTCGCGT
>JBBSII010000205.1:0-7386 GCA_038232175.1 Thermomicrobiales bacterium | reverse complement strand
GGCGAGCAACCGTCTCGCCTGCCACGCTGAGACACCGCGCACTGCCCCTCCTTCCCCGACTGAGAGCGTTCCTCGCTCCCTGTCCGCGATCACCAGACGCCGCTGCTGTTCTGCTCGGTTCACGATGCGGTTCTCCATCGCGGACCGTTTCGCTGAACAGTTACCCCGGACATACTCGTCGAACACCGACAATCCCGAGACTGGATCGTTGACGCTTCTGGATGCCGACCGTACCATCATCCCCGTTCCCGTCGAGCGAGATAGGGGCCACAGTAGCGAGGGAGGGCTGTGATGAAAGTGACCGGCATCGAGACGCACTACGCGGCGGCGAAGGGTCGTCCGTGGATTCTCATCAAGGTCATGACGGACGAGGGCATCCATGGCTGGGGCGAGGCGACGCTTGAGGGCAAGGAGGGAGCGGTAATCGCGGCGGTTGGGGAACTGGCGCGCTATCTGACGGGCAAGGATGCCGCCCGCATCGAGCAGCACTGGCACGAGATGTATCGCGGCGCGTTCTGGGTCGGCGGGCCGGTGCTCAACTCCGCGATCAGCGCGGTCGATCACGCGCTGTGGGACATCAAGGGCAAGGCGCTCGGCGTGCCCGTCTACGAACTGCTCGGCGGTAAGTGCCGTGACCGCATCCGCGCCTACGCGAACGGCTGGTCGCGCGGGGCACAGTCGCCGGAGGAGTTCGCGGAACGCGCTCAGGAAGTCGTCGCGATGGGCTACACCGCGATCAAGTGGGACCCGTTCCAGCAGGCGGGCTTGTTCATCGACACCGAGACGGCGGACGCCGCCGTCGCCAATGTCCGCGCCGTGCGCGAGGCGGTCGGGCGCACGGTGGACCTCTGCATCGAGGTGCACGGTCGCCTCTCCCCCGCGAACGCGATCCGCGTTGGTAAGCGGCTGGAGGAGTTCGACCCGTTCTTCTACGAGGAGCCGATCCCGCCGGAGAACATGGACTCGCTCGCCCTCGTCGCCCGCGCCGTCAACATCCCGATCGCGACGGGCGAGCGATTGTTCACCAAGTGGGGCTTCAAGGACCTCTTCGAGCGGCAGGCCGCCGCCATCGTCCAGCCGGACATCTGCCACGCGGGCGGCATCCTGGAGTTGAAGAAGATCGCCGCGATGGCCGAGACCTACTACATCGGCTTCGCGCCGCACAACCCGAACGGCCCGATCTGCACCGCCGCGAGCATCCAGGTGGACGCCGCCACGCCGAACTTCCTCATCCAGGAGTTCGTCATCAGCGATGAACCACTCCGCGGCCAGTTGCAGCAGGAGCCGTACACGGTCGTGGACGGCTACTTCGCGATCCCCGACCGGCCCGGCCTCGGCGTCGAGATCAACGAGGAATACCTTGACCGCGACGACCTCCTGCCGCGCGACATGTACGACATGATCCAGCCGAAGATGTGAGCCGGAATCTTTGAACCGCGAAGGCGCGAAGGACGCGAAGAGGGGAAGAATAGGAATGTTTTTCTTCTCTTCCCTTCGTATCCTTCGCGCCTTCGCGGTTCATTTCCCTCTCCCGGTTTCGATTACTCGATGAGGAGGCGGCGCAATTCGACGACCTGATCGCGCAGCAGGGCGGCCTTCTCGAACTCGTAGTTCTTGGCGGCGAGCTTCATCTGCGATTCGAGGTCCTTGACCATGCGCGTCAGTTCCTCCTTCGGCACGTCGGCGATCAGGCCGTCCTCCGCGACGAGGCCCTTCTCCGCCGCGACGGCCTTCACGCGGTCGGTGAGGTCGCGGATCGTCTTCGTGATGCCGCGCGGCGTGATGCCGTGCTCCGTGTTATACGCCTCCTGGATGGCGCGGCGGCGCACCGTCTCCGAGATCGCGAAGCGCATCGAGTCCGTTTCCCTGTCCGCGTACATAATCACGAGGCCCTCCACATGGCGGGCGGCGCGGCCACTGACCTGAATCAGCGAGCGGTTCGAGCGCAGGAAGCCCTCCTTGTCCGCGTCGAGGATGGCGACGAGCGAGACTTCCGGCAGGTCCAGCCCCTCCCGCAGCAGGTTGATGCCGACGATCACATCGTAGACGCCGAGCCGGAGCGACCGAAGAATATCGATGCGCTCCAGCGTCTCGATGTCGTGGTGGAGGTACTGCGTCTTGACGCCCATCTCCTTGAGATAATCCGTCAAATCCTCCGCCATGCGCTTGGTCAGCGTGGTAATCAGGGCGCGCTGCCCCTTGCTGACCCGCACGCGCACCTCTTCGAGCAGGTCGTCGATCTGCCCGTCGGTCGGGCGGACGGAGATGATCGGGTCGAGCAGGCCCGTCGGGCGGATCACCTGCTCCACGACCGTGCCGCCGCTCTCCTTCGTGTGGATGATCTCATAGTCGGCGGGGGTGGCGGAGACGTAGACCGCTTGGTTGATGTGCCGCTCGAACTCGTCGAACCGCAGCGGGCGGTTGTCCAGGGCGCTCGGCAGCCGGAAACCGTACTGCACGAGTTGTTCCTTGCGGGAGCGGTCGCCGCCATACATGCCGCGCACCTGCGGCAGCGAGATGTGCGACTCGTCCACGATCAGCAGGTAATCGTCCGGGAAGTAGTCGAGCAGCGTCCACGGCTGGTCGCCCGCACCCCGCCGCGCGAGGTGGCGGCTGTAGTTCTCGATGCCGGCGCAGTAGCCGACCTCAGAGAGCATCTCCAGATCGTACATCGTGCGCTGCTTGATGCGCTGCGCCTCGAGGAGTTTGCCCTGCTCCTCGAAGGCTTTCACCTGGACCTGCATCTCCTCCTCGATGTCCCGCATCGCCGCCTGCAACTTCTCCTGCGAGGTGACGAAGTGCTTGGCCGGGTAGATATCGACGGCATTGTGTTCGCCGAGGACCTCACCGGTCAGCGGATCGACCGAGACGATGCGCTCGACCTCGTCGCCCCACAGTTCGATGCGCAGCGCGATCTCCTCGTACGCGGGGAAGACCTCCAGTGTGTCGCCGCGCACGCGGAAGGTGCCGCGCACGAGCGTCGAGTCGTTGCGCTCGTACTGGACATCGACGAGGTGCCGCAGCACGCGCTCGCGCCGGATACTGCCACCCTTGCGGAACGAGACGACCGTCTTGCCGTACTCCTCCGGCGCGCCGATGCCGTAGATGCAGGAGACTGACGCGACGATCACCACGTCCCGCCGCTCGAAGAGGGCGCGCGTCGCGGCGTGGCGGAGGCGGTCGATCTCCTCGTTGACCTCGGATTCCTTCTCGATGTAGGTATCCGAGCGGGCGATGTACGCCTCCGGCTGGTAGTAGTCGTAGTAGGAGACGAAGTACTCGACGGCATTGTTCGGCAGGAACTCCTTGAACTCGCTGTATAACTGCGCCGCGAGGGTCTTGTTGTGCGAGAGGATGAGCGTCGGCTTCTGGACGCGCTCGATCACCTTCGCCATCGTGTATGTCTTGCCGCTGCCCGTCACGCCGAGGAGCGTCTGATGCCGGAACCCCTCCTGCACCCCGCGCGAGAGCTTCTCAATCGCCTGCGGCTGGTCACCCGTCGGCTCGAACGGAGAGACGACGCTGAACTTCGTGTCGATCACCGGGGCGGGCCGGATCCACTCCTGCGGCTCTTCGATCTGTGTTTCGATGCGCTCTGCCATCGGCTGTGACCCTCCTGTGAAGCCCGGACTTGTGTGGTGTCGCGCACCGCGCGTAGCAAGAGATTATACCAGAACGGGCGTACGAAAACGAGTGGTCGCGGGTCGAAACCGGGGATCAACCGCAGAGGCGCAGAGGATGCGAAATGCCGGGGGATTTAACACAGAGGGCACAGAGAATACGGAGCATACGGAGGCATCCCCTTGTATTTCTCCCCTCTGTGCGCTCCGTGTCCTCTGTATTCAATCCCTCTCTGCGCCCCTGCGGTTCTCCCCGGTTTCTCCCTGACGAATGTGCGCCGCCCCTTACGCCGGTACTGCGGGGAGCGTGACGGTGAACGCGCTGCCGCCACCGGGCGTGCTCTGGAGGGTGATCGCGCCGCCCATCAGTTCGACGAGTTGCTTGGTGAGGGCCAGGCCGAGGCCGGTGCCCTGCTGCGCGCGGGCGTAGCCGGTCTCGACCTGCCGGAACGCCTCGAAGACGATTGCCTGATACTCCGGCGCGATGCCAATTCCCGTATCTTCCACGATGATCGCCACCACCTCCGGCCCCGCGCCCCGTGCGCGAACCGTGATCGCGCCACCCGGCGGCGTGAACTTGTGCGCGTTGGAGAGGAGATTGAGGAGCACCTGCCGCAAACGGTCGCGGTCGGCGATCACCTCCGGCAGGCCGTCTGCGAGATCGACGGTGAGGCGCTGCTGCTTCTCCGCGACGAGCGGCGCGACGATCCGCTCAGCGGCGGCCACCTCCAGCGCGAGGGGAAACGCGACCCGATCAATCGCCTGCTGCCCCGCCTCGATCCGCGCCACGTCGAGAATGTTGTTCACCATCGTCAGCAGGTGCTTGCCGCTTTCGTGAATGTCCTGGTACGCGAGGGCGCGCTCCTCGTCGTCCAGAATCACCCCGTCCGTCAACAATTGGGCGAAGCCGATGATCGCGTTCAGCGGCGTCCGCAGTTCGTGGCTGACATTGGCGAGGAACGCGCTCTTGTGCCGGTTCGCGGCGACGAGCGCGGCATTCTGCTCCTGCAACTGCGCCGTGAACAGCGCCCGCTCCATGCTGGCGGCGGCCTGCCGCGCGAAGAGCTGAACGCGGGCGAATTCCTCGGCGGTGTATGGGGGCATGTCGCGCCGGATGAAGGTCAATGCGCCCGTCGCTCGCCCCGCGACGATCAGCGGGACCACCATGATGTGCTCCCGCAGCGTCGCGCGCTCCTCCGCGAAGAAGAAGACGGAGCGCGGGTCGTTGTGCGAGTCATTGACGAGCACCGGCTCGCGCTGCTGCACCGCGAGGCCGGTCAGCCCTTGCCCAATCGCGAGGGACGTGTGTGATGACTCCACCTCGCCATTGCGCAGGTAGACGAGACAGTGCAGATTGCCTTCCTGCGGGTCGATGCGCCAGAGTGTCGTGCGGCTGTGCGGGACGATGGACAGCGCCTCCTCCGCGATCACCCGCGCCATCTCACCGAGGGGGTTCTCGGTGGTCGGTGCGGAATGCGCGACGAACCGCTCGCTGACGTGCAGGAGCGCCTGCAATCCTCTGGCCTGCTCCTGCGCCGCCGCGTACCGCCGGGCATTCGTGACGGCAATCGCCACCTGTGGGCCGAAGAGTTTGAGCAGATAGAGGTCGTCCGCAGTGAAGGCGCCCGTGCCCTCCCGCGCGAGATAGAAGGTCCCCACGGTCGTATCAGCGACGAGCGGGACGATCAGCGCGCTCCGGTGCCGCACATGGTGGTCCGGGTGGTCGGCGGGGAGGTAGAGGTCCTCCCGCCATTGCGGCGCGAGCAGGTCATCGATCAGGAACGACTCCCCCGTGCGGTACGCGCGCCCGGTCAGGCTCCCGAAGATGCCGCGCTCCTTGCCGAGCAACTGCGCGCGGTATTCCGGCTCACCCCGGATGCAGACGAGCTGCAACACCTCGCGGCCCGGCACGTCCAGCGCGACCGATGCCCGTTCGGAGGGCACGAGTTGACCAATGGCGGAGAGAATTCGCTCCAGGAGCGCGTCGAGATCGAGGGACGCGGCGACAGCGGCGCTCGTTTCGAGCAGCGTCGCCATCGCGGCCGTCTGCCGCTCCGGTGAGAGCGCAATTCGTTCGGCCGGTACGATCCGCTGTTCCGTTCCGTCCATGCTGTCGCACGCTCTTTTCCGATCGCGAGGGACTGAACGGCACGATACCAAAGGTGCGCGAGAAACGCAAAGCCGCCCGCGACGTATATACGAGGCGTGACGGCGGTGGATTGACACCGGTCAGTGGCGGCGATACACTTTCTGTCGCGCTATACATCGAGCGCGAACTATGATTCGATAAAGGCAGTGCATCGTATGGGTTTTCTCGTGAGCATCCTTTTTTATGTGCTGACGGCGTTGCAGTTCGCGATCATCGCGCGCTCCCTCTTCTCGTGGTTCGATCCGACGGGCCGGACACCGATTGGTGGGCTGCTGCGGAGGGTTACCGACCCGATCATCATGCCGATTCGCCGGGTAATGCCCGCGACGGGCATGATCGACTTCTCTCCGCTCGTCGCACTCCTCGTGATCCTGCTCCTGAAGAACCTGCTTGGGCGCGTCGCGGTTGGCGGGTAATGCCGTGGCGCCGGTTGGCTGTGCGCGCTTGAGCGCATGGTGTGATGGAGTGAGGTAGCACGCCGCATGGTCTTCATCTTCAATATCTTCTCGTTCCTCTTGCTCGCGATGCAGTTCGCGATCATCGGCCGCATGCTCTTCTCCTGGATCGACCCGACTGGACGGACACCCATCGGTGCGATTCTGATGAGGATCACGGACCCGATCATCCTCCCGATCCGGCGGCTCATGCCATCCGGCGGATTCCTGGACTTCTCGCCGCTCGTCGCGCTGCTCGTCATTTTCATCCTGCAGAAGCTCCTGAGCAGCACTTTCCCGGCGTAGCGAGTAACGAGTAACAAGAAACGAGTAACGAGAAGGAGCCAAACCCCTCGTTACTCGTTACTCGTTACTTCTTCGGTGTGTTAGCGGCGGGAATAGCCCTTGCGCGTGGTACCAACTTTGATCGGTGCGGCACTGCTCGTGCTCCCGGCGGAGGCGATCATGCCATCGTCGTCATCCATCTCGACGACGCGATTGCTCATCGTCGGCTGCGGGTCGATGACGATGCTCTTCGCGGGCAGCGCGGCGACCGACTGCATCTCATCGTCCGCGACACTCTTGATATTACCGCTGTTTGTCTTCGTGCCGACCGCATCGTCATCGTCGCGGGTTGCCTTCTTGAAGTCGCGGATGCTCGACCCGACCGCACTGCCGAGGCCGGACAATTTGCCGGGGCCGAAGATCAAGAGGATGATCGCGAGAACGATCAGCAAGTGCCAGGGCTGCAAAAGGTCTTTGATAAACACCGTACGCTCTCCTTTGTACCCGCTTCGCCATCGCGGAGCCGTCCGCTCTAGCGTCCTATTTACCGGTATCACACCCGCGCGTGCGTATTCGCCTTGCTCGTGCGTACCCTACTCTACCACCGATGCCACCCCGCGCGCAAGATTGTGCGTGGTTCACTGGACAATACGTAGCGGAGCCATCTTCCGGTTCATCGCCTGCACCGTCACGTGCGATGAACCGAGAACGCACAAGCCTTTGTGCCGAGCTATGGCATCACCGCATACGTCCTGCTCAATCGTGCGATGATAGTTTGGGCGAATGGATGCGGCATTGGAGGCAGGTAGCGTGATGGTCGGTGATCGCAAAGATCACCCTCGACACTGCCACCGTGCGCCAGGGCTAGCACGGACACACCAGAGAGGAGACGCATCAT
>JBBSII010000204.1:0-7387 GCA_038232175.1 Thermomicrobiales bacterium | reverse complement strand
GGCCGCATCCTCGGGCGGATGAACGCGAGCATCCGCTTCATCGAGTGGGGCACGATGCTCGGTGGCCTGCTCGTCGGCGGGCTGCTCGGTGAGGCAATCGGGCTGCGGCCAACGCTCTTCGTCTCCGTCGCCGGGCAACTGCTCGCGCCGCTCTGGATGGCGCTGTCGCCGGTGCGGGGGCTGCGGGAGCATGGGGAGGCCCTCACCCTCCCCGCAAAATATGAGAATGCATAAAACATGACTAAAACGAGCGATTACCTCGACAAATGTGCGAGTCGATGCTATAGGTAGGGACGCACGTATCGGACGTGCCCTGTTTCTTTCGCATATCCGGGTAGTATAGGAGGATCGTTTGTCCAATTTTGATGAGTTCATTCAGGCCGACGAGCGATACGCGGCGACCTTCACAAAGGGCGACCTGCCCATGCCACCGGGTCGGAAAATCGCCGTCGTCGCGTGCATGGATGCGCGGCTCGACCCCGCGAAATTCCTCGGCCTCGAAGAAGGCGACGCGCACGTCATCCGCAACGCGGGTGGCCGCGCCGCTGATGCGATCCGCTCGCTCGTCATCTCGCAGCACCTGCTCGGCACGCGCGAAATCGCCGTCATCCACCACACCGATTGCGGCATGCTGACCTTCACCGAGGAGCAACTGCACCAGAAACTCCACGACGAACTGCACGTCCACGCGGAGATCGAATTCCTGCCATTCACCGATGTTGAGCAGAGCGTGCGCGACGACGTGGAAATAATCCGCACATCGCCCCTGCTGCTCTCCAACGTTCCCGTCCGTGGCTACGTCTATGATGTGCATACCGGGCGACTGCACGCGGTGACTTAGTCGCGCCAGCACCGACGACCCGGTTGCCTCCGACACGGACGACGCCAGAGAATGCATGCGACGCTCCTTTGTGATTGATTCTCGCTTCAGGCAAGCAAATCCTAGCAAAGGAGCGTTCTTTCCGCCGCTCTCAAACCCCCGACGGTGAGAACGCGTAGATCCTGCGCGGGTTAGGGCCGCCCCTTTACACTGCGCTCATCCCCTGTTAGTATCCGTGCACAAATCTCGTGAAGAATGCATGTGATGGCGACTATAGACGTGTCGCACCGTGCAACCCGAGAATATGCTATGCATTTTGTGGCGGTGTTCTGTTGGACGTGGTGCACAACGCATGGAACATGGGACGCGCGGAGAGGGTTGGGAAATCAATGGGCCGGTATGCCATCCGCCGTATATTGTTGTTGATTCCGACGATGTTGGCGGTCTATACGATCTCCTTCCTGTTGATCCATGCGACGCCCGGTGGCCCGTGGGATGAGGCGGATAAGCCGCTGACGGGCGAGGCGCTCAAGGCGCTCAACGAGAAGTATCACACCGGCGACCCCTTGTGGAAGCAGTACACCAATTACCTCTGGAACCTCCTGCACGGGGATTTCGGCCTCTCGTTCGCGCAGCGCGGGCGCTCGGTCGGCGATATTTTCAAGGACTTCTTCCCCGTGTCGCTCCAGTTGGGTCTCGTCGCCATCGTGATCGCGGCGGCGCTCGGCATCACGGCGGGGACGTTCAGCGCGATCAAGCAGAACACGCCGGTGGACTACTTCTGCACCTTCGGCGCGATCATCGGCATCTCCGCGCCGTCGTACGTCATCGCGTCGCTCCTGATCCTCCTGCTCTCGCTGCAACTGCACCTCGTGCCGACGGGCGGGTGGAATGGCATTTTCAGCCGGACGACGCTCATCCCCGCGTTCGCTCTGGCGCTCGGCCCCGCCGCGATCCTGGCGCGGTACACGCGCTCCAGCCTCCTCGATGTGCTGCGGCAGGACTACATCCGCACCTCCCGCGCGAAGGGGCTGAATGAGCGCGGCGTGATCATCCGGCACGCGCTGCGGAACGCGCTCATCCCCGTCGTCACGGTGATGGGGCTGTCGTTCGCGAATGTCATCACCGGGTCATTCTTCATCGAGACGACGTGCAACGTGCCCGGCATCGGGCGATACTTCGTCAAGAGCGTCTCCGGGCGCGACTACCCCGTGATGCTCGCGACGGTGCTGATGTTCGCCGCCATCATCGCGGTGATGAACCTGATCGTGGACCTGCTCTACGGCGTCCTCGACCCGCGCATCGCGTACGAATAGATTTCCCTTCACGACGGAGAGCCAAACCGATGGCGACAAACACGACCGCGACAACGACCGCTCTGGCGCAGGCCCCCGCCGCCATCGCCGCGCCGAAGAGCGCCTCGCTCTCGCAGGATGCGTGGCGGCGGTTTCGCCGCAATAAAGCCGCGCTCGTCGGGTTAGTTTTCGTCAGCATCGTCGCCTTCGCGGCCATCACCGCCAACGTCGTCGCGCCGTACAACTACGCGACGCAGGACATCCGCGCGACGACGCTCGGGCCGGGCGCGCCGGGGCACATCCTCGGGACGGACCGCCTCGGGCGGGACATCCTCAGCCGCCTCATCTACGGCACGCGCATCTCGCTCGCGGTCGGCCTCGTCATCCCGCTGATGATCGTCCTGATCGGCGTGCCGGTCGGGCTGATCGCGGGGTACAAGGGTGGCTGGGTGGACACGCTGTTGATGCGGATCGTCGATGTGCTCTACGCGATCCCGAACCTGCTCTTCATCATCATTTTCATGACCTATCTCAAGGCGCAGTTCCTCCATGTGAGCGGCGGCTGGCTGCTGCCGCTGAAGAACTTCGACAAATCGACGGGTGGGATGGTCGGCGTCTTCATCGGCCTCGGCATCTTCTCGTGGCTCACCGTTTCGCGGCTCGTGCGCGGGCAGGTGCTCTCGCTCAAGCGCAAGGAGTTCGTCGAGGCGGCGCAGAGCATGGGCGCGACGAGTGGCCGGATCATCACGCGGCACCTCTTCCCGAACACGCTCGCCGTGGTCATCGTCGCCGCGACGCTCGGCATCCCCGCCGCCATCCTCGGCGAGGCGGGGATCAGTTTCCTCGGCCTCGGCATCAACCCGCCCGTGCCGTCGTGGGGGCTGATGATCTCCGAGGGGATCAACGACCTGCGCTCGTACCCGTACATGCTTATTTCGCCCGCCGTCCTGCTGTCGCTGACGGTGCTCTCGTTCAACTTCATCGGGGATGGTCTGCGGGACGCACTCGACCCGTGGATGAAGAAATAAGCGCTGCGCTCGGTGCGCGGCGTTGGGAAGTCGTTATCAGGAGGGGTTAACACAGTGGACGACACGACGAAACGCACGGCACGCGCCTACACCCGGCGCAAATTCCTCGCCTTCTCGGCGGCGGGCGCGGCGGCGGCAACCCTCGCAGCCTGCGGTGGCAGCACCAACGCACCGACGGAAACCCCGGCGGCGGCTGCGGCAACGAAGCCCGCCGGGACAACCGGCCCCGCACCAACCGCGACCAACGTCCCGCAGTCGCTCGGCGCGGCGAGCACCGCGCCCGCCGGTTCCGTCACGACGGGCACGACCGGCACGGTATCCGCCGGGAGCGCGGTCGCCGCCCCGACGAAGCCCGCCAACCTCGCGGACAAGCAGGTCTTCCGCTATCTCGACATCGAGCCGCCGACCTTCGACCCGCAGGTCGGCTCCAGCCCGTACAACATGCCGCAGATCTTCGAGGGCCTGGTGACGGTCAACTGGACGAACAACCAGATCGAACCGGCGCATGCGGTCTCCTACGAGGCGAATGCGGACGCGACGGTCTGGACATTCAAGATGCGCCCCGGCCTCAAGTGGTCGGACGGCACGCCGCTGACGGCGAAGGACTTCGAGTATTCGGTGAAGCGCATCGTCGATCCGAAGGTCGCGTCCAAGTACACCGCCGCTGCCGAGAACCTGAAGAACTCGGCGGAAATCGCGAAGGGCGCCTCCCCGGATACGCTCGGCGTCAAGGCGCTTGACGACGCGACGTTGCAGTTCACGCTCACTTCGCCGACGCCCTTCTTCCCGCTGCTCGCCTCGACATGGTCGTACTTCGCCGTGCCGAAGCACGTCATCGACAAGTTCGGCGACAAGTGGCTCGAGGCGGGGAACATCGTCTCCAGCGGGCCGTACATCATGAAGGAGTGGAAGCACGACTCGCTCCAGGCCTTCGAGATCAACCCGAACTACTGGGGCCCGAAGCCAATCATCACCCGCGTCGAGTGCAGTATCTTCCCGGACGGCACGTACCTCCAGCAGGGCTTGGCAGCGTACGAGAACAACGAGGTGGACACCGCGCAGGTCTCCTCATCGGACTACGACCGCGTGGTGAAGGACGCGAAGCTCTCCAAGGAACTGAAGCCCTTCCCCGGCTCCAGCACTTACATGATCCACTGGGACGCGACGAACAAGCCGACGAGCGATGTCAAAGTCCGTCAGGCGCTCTCGCTCGGCTTCGACCGCAAGGCGCTGATCGATGTCGTGCTGAAGAAGTACTACACCGACGCGCCGACGATCCTCCCGCCCGATATCCCGGGCTACAACGAGGCCGCCGCGCTCACGGGCGGCGTCGAGAAGGCGAAGTCGCTGATGACGGAGGCCGGGTTCCCGAACGGGCAGGGCTGGCCCGCCGACTTCACCATCGAATACGCTTCGAACGCGACGACTAAGCTTGTTCTCGAATACCTGCAGGCGGAGTGGAAGAAGAACCTCGGCATCGACGTGAAACTGGACAGCCGCGAGTCGAAGGCGGCGGTCGAGTACCGCGTCTCCCGCAAGACGCAGCCCTTCAACGGCATCTTCGGGCAGTGGGGCTCGGACTACGGCGACCCCTTCAACTGGCACAACTTCCTCTTCTCCAGCAAGAACGAGTTCTGGCCCACGCACTGGAAGAACGACGAGTTCGACAGCATCATCGACAAGGCGAAGGGCATGACGGACAAGGCCGCCCGCGCCGTCGAGTACCAGAAGGCGGAGAAGATTCTCGTGCAGGAGGCGGCGCACACGCCGATCTATCACGGGCAATCATTCTTCCTCATCAAGCCGAACCTGCAGGGCATCTACCACCCCGCGATCCTCGGCACCGTGCCGCGCGGGAAGTACGCCTACTTCACGAAGTAAGCGGGGCGGCCCTAACCCCCCGGCCCCCTTCCCCACGGGGAAGGGGAAGAAATACAAACCACAGAGGAATCAGAGGAATCAGAGGAGGAAGCCAGAGTTATCCTCTGATTCCTTTCTCTTTTTCTCCTTGTTTCCTCTGTGCCTCTGTGGCCTAGTTTTCCAAACTCGGCTATACCACTGCGCACGAAGTGGAAAGCCGCGAGAGGAGAGGGGGCGCAATGTTACGCTGGGAGGCGGGCGACATCTTTCATTGGTATGAAGAGATGGAGTGGATACACAGGGAAAGGTATGAATCCGTACCGCGTGTACCATGTCGCGGCCCGCGCATCGAGGGCATGGACGACGACCGCGAGCGACGCGGAATCCACAGTCATCCGATACGCACGACGGAGTGCATCGAAGAGCAATGCCGCGCCGTATCCCTTCCCTTGTTCCCGCGCATCGACCGCGAGTTGACCGATGAGATGCGCGGGGAGTGGGATACGTGCCGGTAAAACCTTGCCGATCGCCATCGGCAAATCGGTGGCGACGACGGTGAAGTTGCTCAGCGTGTAGAAGCCAATCACCGCATTTGTCGCCTGATTCACCAGTACGTGGACAGTGGCAACACCCCTGCGGGTCGCCTGCCCTGCTTGCCTGTGGAACCAGTCGTCAATTTGCTGTGCCCCGCTAGAAAAAGCGGCGCGGTCGTGTTCCTTCGCAAGTGGTTCAATGCGATAAGAAACGGACATGTCGGGGTTTATTCCCCAAACAGTTCGCGATGTCGCTCCGCTGCTCGCAGAAGCGCCGCGTTCGGTTCCCGCGCCGGTTGCATGAGCAGGTTCACAAACCATGCGCTATCCTCGGCGCTCAAAACAAGCGATTCTTGCTCCCGAATCGTCTGATCCGCTCGCTCCATCGCTGCCATTGTGACGAAGGAAGCGAGAGGTATGCCGAGCACGTCTGCTGCTCGCTGCCACCGCTGCTTGACGGTCGGCGCGATCCGTAAGTCGATCCGATCTGACCGTGCTGCGCCTCGTTTGGCTTGGCGAATATTCTGGTTTGTTTGTTCTTCCCCGGCGGCTGCAATCATGTCTGTTACTCCTCAAAATGGCGTTTTCATCACCACACGATTGTACGGTAAAAAACCGTACGAATCAATACGTATGATTATCATCTTGTGTATCAGGCAGGGGTAATTTCCAGCACGCGCCCATAGCCGACCGTCTGATCGGTGGGAATGGCGGCGGCGCTCGATTCGAGGACGATCAGCGCGCCGTCGGGGGCGATGGCGACATCGGTGGGGCGGCGCAGGCCGGTGAGGAAGGTGTGGACACTCACCTCGAACGCCCCCGGCGACTTCTCCCGCAGCGTCAGCCGGAGCACGGAGAAGCCGCGCACCTCGCCGCTCCGCTCGACGTTGCCGTACATCGCGAGGAAGCCGTCGCCCCGGTAGTCGGCGGGGAAGAGATGCGCGCCCGCCGTCGCGTTGTAGAAGGCGAGGCCACCCGGCGCGGAGTGCGGCTGGAAGGTGTAGGAGGGATTCTGACTGTCGCTGCCGTCCGTGTTGACTGAGTCCGGGCCGATGTTCGGGATCGGCGCGGTGAACGCCAGGCCCGCTGGTTCCGCCGGTGCGTCCGGCTCGGGGTTCCTGACGTTGTTGCCGAAGCGGTACGGGAAGCCGTAGTGCTTGCCCTGCTGGACGTAGTTCAGTTCCTCCGGCAGGTCGCTCTGCGGGCCGTGGTCGGCGGTGAAGAGTTTCCCATCGGCGCGGAAGGCGGAGGCGAAGGGGTTCCGCAGCCCATCCGCGAAGAGTTCAAAGGGGCTGTTCGTCGCGGTGGCGCTGATGCGGAAGATCGCGGAGGTTTCGGGCGCTTCGCCCTTGCCGCCGTCTTGCTCGCCGTGGTCGGTGTGCGACCCCGCGCCGATGTAGAGCATCCCATCCGGCCCGACCTTCAAGGCGGTGATCTCATGGTTGAAGCGGAGGTTGCCGCCGGGGTACCGGATGCGGTTCAGCACGGCGACCGTGTCCACCGTGCCGTCATTGTTCGCGTCCGTCACGCGGAGGACTTCGCCGGTGTGCGTCGTGCTCTCACTGGGCTGCGCGGGCGGCTGGAGGCAGCGGACGGCATAGAACGTGCCGTCTGGCGCGAAGTCCGCCCCGTAGAAGACCTGCGGCGTCGGGTCACCGCTCCGCAGGTTGAGGAGGAGCCGCTTCGTGCTCGCCGCGCGGTCGATCTGGAAGAGGTTGCCGGTGTTCGTCAGCACGTGGAGCGCGCCAGTTTGCGGCTGGAAGAGGGCGCGGATCGGCGGGCCGTCCTCCTTCGCGAAGTCGAGGACGCCGTGGAGCGCGAACCCGGCGGGTGCGCTCGGCAGCGGGATGG
>JBBSII010000203.1:0-7397 GCA_038232175.1 Thermomicrobiales bacterium | reverse complement strand
GAAGCCGTTCCCGTTGATGAAGTTGCCGTTGAAGCCGTTGCCATTGAAGAAGTTCCCGTTGATGAAGCCGTCGTTGTTGTTGAAGAAGTTGCCGTTGACGAACGACGGCGAGACGAAGCCGCCATTGTTGATGAAGCCGCCGTTGTTGTTGAAGTTGCCGTTGACGAACGAGGGGGAGACGAAGCCCGCGCCGAACCCGAAGTCCGGGAAGACTGGGAAGATGCGCTGACCCGTCGTCGTGCAGACATTGATGAGGTTGCCGCCGCTGTCTGTCACGACGGACACAAGCCCGTCGCAGTAGCGTGGGTCAACGTAGGTCCGCAACGCCGTATTCGGCGGATACGGCGACGCGGAAACGATACCGGACTGCGTTCCCCCGCCACCGAACGTGCTGACCGAAGACGGCGAAGCCGCGCCAACCGAAGCGCTGTGGCTGAGGGCGAGAGCAATCAGCGCCACACTCGCCGCTGCGAGCACGAGCCAGCGCAGCACCGCGTGGGGCGTGGCGCGTGCGCCGAGATCGTGCGCCGCCTCGCCCGGTGCATTCCCCGCCGCCACTGTGCAGGGGATCGAACAAACAACGTCCATCCAGTACCTCCGATAAAGAGAAATAAGACCCCGTGACCTTTGCAGAGTGCAGTGTACCAGCAACAGCCCGGAAAATCTACAATGTTCAAAAAAACAAAACGGGCAAAACGAATCGTGATGCCGGGGAAAGGTAATAATGAAAGCCCGGCGTCGATCAACCGCCAGGCCTCTTCTGTATCGTTGAAATGTCTCAGGCGTTGCCGCGCTGCTCCCAGAGTTGCTTCGCCAGTTCCGCGTGGCCGAGGTGCTCCTGCCCGTGATCGGCGGTGTGAATGACGTACTGCGCGCGCAGCACCGGCCCGCGAGACTGATTTGGGATCATCTCGCTCATATCCATTTCGTCGAGTTTGGCGAGGTGCTGATCTTTCGCCGCCCTGGCGTCGGCGATCAGGCCGTGCAACTCCTCCTTTGTCGCCGGGTCGTTGCGCAGGGAGTGCGCGTGATCGTGCGCCGGCGCATCGCCGAGGGCGCGACCGAGCAATACCCCTTGCACGGCGGTGGTGTGACGAATCAACTGCGCCACGGAGTTTGTTTCCTCGTTGCCGGGCCGCCAGTTCAGGGCTTCTTCCGGCATCCCCTCAACGACCTTGCCAAACCGCTCCGCCTGCCCGTCGAGCATCGTCTGGACGACTGTTACCATCGGTTTCATGATGCATTCCCTTCCTGTGTTCCCATCCTCACAACACATCAGGCCCCTGTTCCGCGCGGACTTCGTACGCAATGCGGTCTTTATCCCCGTGTTTGCTCCCAGAACTGCCGCGTCAGGTTGGCGTGGCCGAGGTGTTCCTGATTGTGCTCGACCGCGTGGATCAGACAGCGCGCGACGGTAAAGCGCTCGCCGTTCGGGTCCACACGGTCATCGCCATACGTCGCGGGGTCGATCATCTCCAGCGATGCGCGGACGCGCTCGGTGGCGTGCCGGATCAGTGCCGTCAGTTCCGCACCGTTCATGACGACACGGAACTCCGCCGCGCGGTCACGGTCGATCTCAATGCCACCAGCACGCGCCGTCCATGCCTGCGCCGCGCCCCATGCGTGGGCGACGAGCACGGCGATGGAGTTCGTCTCCGGTCCCGGTCGCCAGTTGAGCGCGTCGTCCGGCAGGCCGTCCACGACGGCGCGATATCCCTCCGCCTGCTCGCGGAATGTCTCCCACGCGGCGGTACAGACCGAATCCATCATGCGCTCCCTCCCCCGCCATTGTTGCCGATACGATGCGGGCGCAGTCTACCACACAGCGGGCCTCCGGTTGACGTCCCGGTGTGTATCAATTGGCGTGGGCACGGTGTTTATTCAGTGGCGGCATTCATCTCCCACGCGGCGTACCCGGCGATCAGCGCCTGCGTCATCGCGTGGAACTCCGCCTTCATCCGGTAGACGAGCATCGCCTCGGCGGTTCGCTGCGCGATCATGCGCGGCATGAGCGGCGGAATCACCCGCGCGGGGATGCGGGCGGCGAGTCGGAGCATCGCCTGGACGGCGCAGCCATTCGCCCGCGCGGTGAGATTGAAGGCGCCGCCCACATCCGTCGCGACCTCGCCCGGCTGGAGATCGTGCGGCTCCCCCCGAACGCTCTGGATCGCGACGCGGGTCGCCGTGGTCGTGAATGCAACCTCGGCGGCGGGGCGGAGGGCATGGCCGGGGAGGTTGATCGGCGCGAGCGTGATGCGGTAGGTGTCGCCGCGCCGCTCGATGACACGCTCCATGCTCGGCAGCGCGCCGAACAGGCAGGCGGGGTCGCTGAGATACGCGACGCCACGCGCCACGGATCCCGGCAGCGCGAAGGCGGCATGCTGCGTTGTGTGCAGTGCGAGATCGCGCATGTGTTCCGGCATGATGCACCCGCTTTTTTGCCCACGTATCCGGGGGTAGTGTACCAGCCGCCGCGCCGCCGTAGATGGGCGCGTCCTCAATGATCGAAAGAGGGATCGCGCGCATTCATCCAATACGTTCGCGAGCGCGTACAACCATATGATGGGTGCGAAAACGATTGTTGGCACGTTTGGTGCGGGGCACACCGTTTGGGGAAGCATTCGGTCGTGTCGCGCGTTACACAAAGTGCAGGCAGCAACGGCGCTGCCGGGCAATGTCTCATCAGGGACCGGAGGTTTTCGAAATGCTTTATGCCAATGCCCGCCGCAATGACGCGACGCCGACGTATGGGGAAATAACGCCAATATCAGCGCATGTCGCTTCTCCCACCACCCGCCCTGTCCTCGCGAGCATCGCGGAGCGCCGCGCCGCCCGCGCGGAGGCGAAGACGAAAGTGCTGCCCGATCTCATGGCGTACGACAGCGACTCGCTGCGCGCGTACCTGCGCGAGATCAGCACACAGCCGCTATTGAAGCATGAGGACGAGATCGCGCTCGCCAAGCGCATCGAGGCGGGCGACACGACCGCGCTCCAGTTGATGGTGCGCCACAACCTGCGCCTCGTCGTCAGCGTCGCGAAGCGGTACGTCGGACGCGGGCTGACGCTCCTCGACCTCGTGCAGGAGGGGAACATCGGCCTGATGCGCGCCGCGAAGAAGTATGACTGGCAGACCGGGTTCCGCTTCTCCACGTACGCGACGTGGTGGATCCGCCAGGCGATCACGCGCGCCATCGCCGATCAGGGCCGGACGATCCGCCTGCCCGTTCACATGGGCGAGGCGGTCTCGCGCCTCCATCGCACCGTGCAGACGCTCAGCCAGACGTTGGGCCGTCGACCGACGATAGAGGAGATCGCGAAGGAAGCGGCGTTGCCGGAGGAGCGCGTGGAGATCATGCTGCGGATGTCGCAGCAGACGCTCTCGCTCGATGTGCCGATTGGCGCCGATGAGGACGCGACGCTCGGCGACGTGATCGCGAACAAGGTCGAGGTGGAGAACCCCGAATCTGAGGTCTCCGCCGGGCTGCTGCGCGAGGAGGTCGTGGAGGCGTTGGAAGCGCTCGCGCCGCGCGAGCGCCTCGTGGTCGATCTACGCTTCGGCATCACGAAGCCCCGGCAGTACACGCTGGCGGAGGTTGGCGCGCAACTCGGCATCAGCCGTGAGCGCGTCCGGCAGATCGAGCGCACCGCGCTCCGAAAACTCCGCAGCGGCGAGAGCGGCGCGAAACTCTTCGCCTACGACCACGAGTAAACCGCCGCGCACGCGCAGAATCATGCCCCTCTCCCACAATCGGAGAGGGGCTTTTTTTACCCGCGCTTGCGGTATCGAAGGTGCGATTTGCCTTTGGTGAATAGTGGCAATCACGCGAGCATAACGATGAGACGACCGAGAAAGAGGGGATCACCGTTCATCGCTCGTCGCTCGTTGGCGCTGATCCCGCCGGGTTCGTCTGCAACCAGAGGTAGATGTTCGCGACATCCTGATCGGTCAGTTCGTCGTCGTACTTGACGCCGTCCATCTGGCCGGAGCGGACGAGCAGTTGCACGACTTCAAGGCGCATCTTTGTCCCGCTGCTGCGCGGGCCGATGCCACCTTCCCCGTTCTCGCCGTGACACGCCGCGCAGCCGACGGAGACGTACTTCACCTGCCCTGCGGCGGCGTGCTCATTCAGTGGGGGTGTGATCGGCGTCACCGTCGCGAGCGGTTGCGCCCCGGACGCCCCGCACGCCGCGAGCACGAGCAGCAGCGTCGCCGCAATGCCGAGCGACGCTGCTCCCGCCTGTTTCCTCCTGGGATTCCTCCGTGTCGTTCTCGTCCTCGGTCCTCGGTCCTCACCCCCGGCCCCCTCCATCGCCCCAAGATCACGGCTCACTTTAGGTCCGTTTGGCGATGGAGAGGGGAGGGGATTGATTGTGCACTCAGCAATCAGTCCTTAGCCCTCGCCTGGTCGGGGTGCGGGCATCGCCATCGCGGCGGTCGTGCCGCCATCGACGTAGAGCACCTGCCCGGTGACGAAGCGCGCCTCGTCCGAGCAGAGAAACGCCGCGACATCGCCCACGTCGTCCGGGTGACCGACGCGACCGAGCGGGACGCGCGTGCCGCCGCGTTCGCTCGTGTACTCCGGGTTGTCGAAGTAGCGCGGCACCTCGATCAACCCCGGCCCGATCGCATTGACGCGGATGTGGAGCGGCGCGAGTTCGATCGACAACTGGCGCGTGAAGGCGATGATCGCCCCCTTCGTCGCCGCATACGCCGTGTGGTTCGGCATCCCCGCGAACCCGTGGACGCTCGTGATGTTGAGGATGCACGGCCCATCGCCGCGCTCCAGATGCGGTGTCGCCCACTGCGCGGCGAAGAACATCGCGCGGATGTTGAGGTCGAATTCCTCGGCGTACGTCTCCTCGGTCGTTTCGAGGAACGGCACCGAGCGCGTCACGCCCGCGTTGTTGACGAGGATGTCGAGCCGCCCGAACCGCTCGACTGTCTCGTCCACCGCGCGGCGTGCGTTCACGATCTGCGTCAGGTCGCCCTGGAGCGCGACGGCCTTCCCGCCCCGCGTGCCGACGCCCTCCGCCGCCTCGCGCGCACCGTCGATGGAGTGGGAGGCGTGGAACGCCACCGTCGCACCACGCGCCGCGAGCGCCTCACCAATCCCGCGCCCAATGCCCATCCCCGCGCCCGTCACCAGCGCAACCCGCCCCGCGAGCGAGCCGATGTCCGTTGGCATACGTCCTCCCTTCAGTAGCCAGTAGCCAGTAGCCAGTAGACGGTAGGAAGCAGGGCGGCTTCATGTCTTTCCCTCTGACTACTGACTACTGGCTACTGGCTACTACGTTACCCGCAGCCGCGTGCGTGTCTCAGCGGATGCGCCGGTGTTGTCGAAAACTTCGAGGTGGATCACCCACGTCCCCGCTTGCCGCCGCGAACCATCGAGCGGGAGCGGGCAGAGCGTCGTGGCGCCGTCGCAGAGCGTGAATGGCGGATCGTTCGGCGGATCGACGGTGAAGACGTAGCGGGCCGCGCGGTACCCAACATCGACGGTCGTCCCCGTGGCGTGGAGGGTAACATTCAATGCCCTGCCGTTGGTCTGCGCGCGAGACGGCGTATCAACGAAGGACGGATGGACATGCGCGACGCGCGGCGGCGCGCCCACCGCCGGAAGCCCCGCCGGTATCAGGGTGCGGACGATGCCCGTCAGGACGATGATACCGAGTGCGGAGGCGATGAGGAGGACCAGCACGGCGCGGGTCAACTCATCCAGCGCGAAGGCGCGGAATGCGGCGGGCAGACCGAGCGCCGGGGCCGGGGCCGCCGCCCCCGTCTGATCGGGCGGCGGGCGGTTCCACGGGGTGTCGGGACGGTTCTTCGGGGATGATTGCATGTTCTTTGCCGCCTCGCTACATCGTCTCCACGGTCAGCCGGAGGATACCGGGCACGTCCCCCGGCGTGAACGACCACGAGGCGGACGGACGCGCCGCCGTGACGACGATCGCGAAGATCGTATCATCCCGCACAAGGAGCGCGTAGTAGCCGCGCAACGGCGGGCTGGCCAACGGTACCACATCGCCGGGCCGGAGCACGATATTCGACGCCCGCACGCCATGCACGGCGATGGTGTACGTGTTGTCGCTCGCCTCGAACCAGACGTCAGCTTGCGGGCCGGTGGGCTGCCCCGTCAGCGGCTCGAACCGCAGGAGCAGGGAGGGATGGCCGCTGCTCTCGCTGGCCTCGATCCGGTCGAGCGTCCAGCCATCGCTGCGAACACCGATGGTCATGTCCGGCGAACGTACCGGGAGTTCCCGCCGCGTCGCCATGACCGGCGCGGATGCCGAGGGCGCGGGCGCGACCGTCGCGGCGGGTGTGGGCGTGGGCAAGGCCGGTGCGGGTGTTGGGGTGGTCATTGTCGTGCCGCACCCGGTAAGGATGAGCGCCACCAGCGCGAGTAGTACGAGACGATTCCCGTGCCATCGTGTCATATCCTCTCCATCCTCACGCGCTCCCGGCATCCGGCCAGTCGCGCGCGTTCCTCATGCGGATCAGCGAGAAGTGTAGCGTGGTCTGGATGATTGCGCGCCCAAGCGGCACGAGCGACGGCACGAGCCGCACTTCGACGTTGGCTCCGTCAGCGCGACGAGGAGGTCGCCCATCGGCGCGACACTCTCCGGCACAACTGGCCATCGACTGATGTGGACGCCGTGGTCGTGGGTGTCCTCAAATGTCGCCTCTGGCATGACGTAGCGATGGAGGACCGTTGTGCGCAGTCGTTCGAGCCAGCCGCTTTCGATAGCAATCACCATCCGGCCCGCGACGGCCCCGAAGAACCGTTCGTGGTCGGCGGGCGTCGTGATAGGCAGGGGCCAGAAGCAGACGCGCGGACAATCGCGCGGGACGAAGTAGAGGGGCGCGTGCCAATCGTCAATCGCCCAAACGAGCGGCTCGACCTCGGGCCGCGCGAGGGGTAGAGCGGGGGACGAACCGCGCGATCGTCGGGTCTTCGCTGAAATGGTAAAGTGGCATGTCGCTCCCGCCTCGCCCCTCGTCCCTCGCTCGCTCGCTCGCACCTGCTGTACGGCCATCAGCATACCCGATAATCTGCTGTCGGCCTTCGTGTGGACGTGCCGCTGCTCCGGCGGGATAATCCCGAGTACATCGTTCATGCCGCCGCCATGCGCCTTCGCGGCGCGGTGAGCGGCGTACGGGAGCGTGTCATGCCGATTGCGGCGCGAGTGCACCGGTTCCACAGGCGAATCGCCCTTCTGCTCGCCGCGTGTATCGTGGCGTTCGCGGGGCTTGCGCTCGCGCCCGTCGCAGTCGCGGCACATGTCGCCCTCGTCGCCGCGACGCCGGTGCCGGGGAGCACGGTCGGGCAGCCGCCGAAGGCGCTCCGCATCCGCTTCGACCAAATCCCGGACCCGAAGTTCAACCAGATCACGCTGCT
>JBBSII010000202.1:0-7397 GCA_038232175.1 Thermomicrobiales bacterium | reverse complement strand
CAACCTGGCGACAGACGCTCAACTTGAAGTCGCGACTGTGGGTGCGTCCCGGCATCCTTCTACTCCTCTCGATGCGGTCAGTTTACCGCGTTTCGGGAGAAGTTGACTTGACGGATGGTCTGGTCGCAGGGGTGCAGTCCACCCCCGCTGTCCCGGTACTGGGTGATCCCGGCGATGGCGTCCCGAAAGCAGGGCTGCCCGGGATAGCAAGCATGCCCGCACTGGGAGTGGGGATACTCGTGCCCATCGTACGCGGTGACGCGGGAGAAACCGCGAAAGGGGTCGGTGCCGCCAGCACGGTGGTTGCCGGCGTCGCCGCGCGTGTCGCGGCCGGCACCACTGTCGTGATCGTCCCACTCCCGTCCCTCACGTCCTGTCGCTGCCCGACGACGCAGCGCGCCGCATCGCGGATCTCCCCCATCACGGTGGCGGCGACGGGGCGACCAACCGCGCTGAAGAGCACGAGCAGCACCGCGACGACGGCGAGGGCAACGCGTACGCCGCGCTCGCCCACGCTTCCCCGCAGCCCCCGGGAGCGCCGCCATCCCCCGAGCGATCCGCGCCGTTGGGTTTCCTGGATCCCCTGTGCCGCGATCGTCGCGAGGAAGCGGTCCCGGGCGTCGGGGCGGGGCGTGACCCGCTCGGCCTCGCAGGCGAGCAACGCGCGGACCACGGCCTCGTCGAGTGGGGGAGGATGCTGTCTACTCATAAGCTCGCCTCCCCGTGCTGTGCGGTGTCCTCGTTGTCGAGGATCGCCTCATTCCCAAGGGATGGAACGTTTCCCGGCCCGAGTGCCTCCCCCACCGCCCGCAGCGCGCGATGGAGGCGCGATTTCACCGTACCCGGCCGCACGCCGAGCGCTGCGGCCATCTCCCGCTCGGACAGCCCGACGAAGTAGCGCAGGACGAGCGCCTCGCGGTGCTCGAGGGTGAGTGCGTCTAGGGCGGGGCCGAGGATCGCGCGTGCCTCGACCTGCGCGGTCGCACCGAACGGATCGGGCGTGCAGTCGAGGAGGGGGAGCGCGGGACGCCGACAGTGCTCACGCCGGAGGTAATCAATGCTCACGTTGTGGACAATCCGGTATAGCCAAGGGAGGAAGGGGCGACGGGGATCAAAAGTGTGCAGCGCGCGGAACAGCTCGAGAAAGACGAGCTGGACGATGTCATCAGCGGCTTCGGGGCTGCGCACAACGAGGTAGGCGCTGCGGAAGACGCGCAGATGGTGGTGCGCGAAGAGGGCGGCAAGTGCTGCTCGATCACCTTCGGTCGCGCACTGGACGAGGACACGGTCACGATCATCGCTCACAATGCTAGTGTCGCACTGCGTGTGCCAAACACGCGATTCCCACTTAACTCGCCCTGATCGCGCGGCACCTTGCCGTGTTCCCTCAGCATCATGCCCGACGCCGACCATGATGCTCCGCCGCGTGTCGCTCATGCGGTAGGTGGAGCCGAGGCCGCGAACGGTGCGGGGATAGCGCGGGTCGTCCGGGACATCCACGATCTTCTTGCGCAACTGCCCGATGTCGACGTCATTCCGATTGCGCATCCCCGCTCGTGACCGTTCTTTCCTCATTCTCTCCCACGACCTCCGTTGGTTCCTTCAACCAATGGACAGAATTGTAAAATTATTTTATCATTGTTTTATATTTACAGTTAAATACTATATTGCATTTGTATGATCGATGATAGAGGGCTAGGTGCGACACATGACGGAGGAGGGTCATTGGTGTGGTGGAACCGCGTCGAGGCGGCAGATGACCATACGGCGACAACATACCCATGCCGTCACACAAATATCGGTGACTGCTATAGACGTGAGAGGCGATCGAAAAATCTTTCAAGATGGGGGATTCACATTTGTTTCGATGGCACGTTCCGTGCATCTCCTCGATGCATCGGGCCAATCGGTAGCTCCCTCTGATAATCGTGTGATCCGCCGCGTAGGAAACGACCGAGGGATGTCGGGCGGAAGAGGGGGCTGAAGATAACATGGTCGGGTCGCAGGGATATGGTCGTCGTCGTTTTCTCGGCGGTTTAGCGGGAAGCATTGTGAGTGCGCTCCTCGCTGCGTGTAGCAGAGACGGTCTACCGACCATCACACCCTCCTCAGTGTCCATCACCTCCATGCCGAGTACTATCCCACCGTCCGCAACGATAAGCATGCCCGCGTTGACCGCAACTGGGGAGGTGCCTCATATCGGTAGCACGCCCCAAACCCTCGTGGGCGGTGAGGTAGCTGTCGGCCCCGCCCGAGGCATGACGGTGTCACAGCGGGCCTTCATCTCCCCCCTCGATCCCGCGTGGTCCTATTCCCACGGCCCGTGGGTGCGGCTGCCGCATCCAGGCTGGCCTACGGATCGGATGGTCGCCGTGATGTCCGAGACGTGGGTCCGCGGGAGGGATGTTGTCAAAGGGGGCGTGGGCCGCCGCTGCGCGATCGTCACCGACAGCCCCTCCGCGACGCTGCTCGCCGCCGGGGACGGGCGGGCGTTCTCGTTCACGCTCGATGGCGCCCTCGCCGGGCGCATCGGCCCCCTACCGACGGACGGGTCGCGGGTCGAGGTGCCGCTCTTCGACAACCGCTGGGGCCCGACCCGCATCGAGCTGATCTTTGACGAGGCCGGCGCCAACGACGGGCTGTACATCGCGGCGAGTGCCGCCGACCCGCCGCAACTCAGCTGCGAGAATGGCGCCGTCGTGGATCGCGCCTTCAACGTGTCGACGGGCGCCCCCTGCTGGCCGATGTCCCGCGCCCCGGACACCGGCCCGCCGGGGCGGCGCTTAATCATTCTCGGCAACGGGTACGCGGAGGGCGTGGGGGCGAGCGCGCCGGGCATGACCGGTTGCGCAGCGCTGCTCGGGGAGCGGCTCAAGGTGGAGGTGGTTAATCAGGGATGGGACGGCACCGACGTGGACGTGCGCAGCGGGGAGCGGGGTAACCCGTCGAATAGTGGCCTCGACCGGGTGGCGATGGACGTCGTCGCGCTGCAACCGACGGCCGTCCTGCTGATCTACGGCCTGCGCGCCGCCGTCGCCCCCCGCGCTTCGTGGGAATATGCGTATCAGTATGCCACGCTGCTGCGCACGCTCCGGAGCGCGCTGCCCTCCGCGCCAATCTTCTGCAGTGGCTTCCCGCCGTGCAACGGCGCTCTCTCCCCCGCGTTCGTCCAAGAGTGGAATACTGCCATCCGTAGTGCCGCAGCGACGGTCGATAACTGTCCCTTCATCGAGGCGGCGGGCTGGTGGGGGCCGGCGAACTACTACGGGGGCAGCGGCCCCGTCTATGTGACCGGCGACGAGATCCACCCGAACGACGCGGGCCACCGTTTCCTCGCCGACAAGTATGTGGATGCGATCGCGCAGCACGGAGGCTGATCCGTGCTGCTTATGACGTGCCTTATACCGGTGGATCGGCCACGGATGTGACCGCCCCCGCGCAATGAGGATCGCGGGAGCGGCTCGGTGGGCGACGGGTGTACCGCAGGGTATTTCCCACCATCGCGGGGTTTATGGGAGAATCGTCGTGCATCACCGGTGTCTTGAGATGGCCTCACCGAGTTCGCTGTCGGGGACGCAGGTGTCCGAGGCGGGACACGGCAACGCGGGATCTTCCACCCGCTCGCGGGGAAAAGATACTCGTCTCCGAGGTGCCTTGTGGGAGAGGCACCGCCGATGAAATGAGCGCAAAGGTCAAACAGCCGATTGGCGAAATGTCTCACGCCCATGCGAGGAGGAAAGCGGTGGCAGACTTCAAAGACGATCTCGATATCCTGAACTATGCGCTCACACTCGAGCACTTGGAATCCAATCTGTACCGGCAGATTGTCGCGAGCGGGAGGCTCACCGGCGATGAGCAGCGGTACGCGACCGACTTCAACGCGATCGAGGCGGCGCATATTCAGGCGCTCTCGCAAACGATCCAGAAGCTCGGCGGCACGCCCGTCGCGGCGGCGGCGAAATACAATTTCCCGGCGCTCGACATGCGGGACCACATCGTGAATTTCCTCGTCACCGTCGAAGAGATCGGTGCGGGCGCGTATCTCGCCGCCTTGCCGGAGATCCAAGATCCGGACGTGCTGACCGCCACCGTCCAGATCCATAACATCGAGGGTGAGCACGCCAGCATCTGGCGGCGACAGGCTAAAATGATGCCGGTGGCCGGCGCCTTCGCGTCCCCGATCGCGCGTGGGGATGTCCTCAAGGTCGTTGCCCCGATCATCGGCGCGGCCGGCGGTGGGGCGGCCGCGGCCACCCCAGTAACGGGTACGAGTAGCGGGACGGCCGCAACGGCTCCGGTTGCGGCGGGTACGGGTGATGGCTCGACCTCAACCTCGACAACACCGATAACCCTGCCGCAGACGGGCGCACCGAAGGGGGAAATGAACACCGGCCCCACTGCGGCGGTCATCGGCGCCGCAGCGGTCGGTATCGGCGTGGCGCTCCGGGCGCGCTCCTACAAGCGGGCCCCAAAACCTGCCGTGAACGGTAATTAGGGCTGCATTCACACTGACGATTAACCGTGACGGCAACACCTCTGGAGGGCCCGATGAACGACACGCGGATTGGAACGGTCTGCGTGGTGATTGATGATCTGCTGCGCGCGGTGAGACAAGGAAACGCGGATACTTATGGAGCGGTGGTCATGGTGTCCGCCGCTCCACATCCCCACCCCGCCGCGGACGTATCGTTTGTGCATATTTCTGGGACCGAGCGTGCGGTGGCCCGCGCGTGCGCTGGGTAGGATGCGATTGCCGCATGCTCGGGTGAAGTTTTTCGTGATGCGACAGGAAACGGGGAAACAATGGCCAACACGGCGAGGGACCGACAGTGGGCACCAGTGCTCCATAAGGCGATGATCCTCGCTGCGGGCAAGGGGACGCGTCTGGGGGAATTCACCGCGCAGCGCCCGAAGCCGATGCTCCCCGTGGGCGGGCGTCCGTTGCTCGAACACCTCCTTGTGCTGCTGCGGGATCAAGGGATTAGTGATTTCGCGATCAACCTCCATTACCTCGGCACGGTCATCCGTGACTACTTCGGTGATGGTACACGATGGGGTGTGCACATCCACTACCTTGAAGAGGAGACATTGCTCGGATCGGCGGGGACGCTTCTTCACCTGCGGCAGTACTTCGATCAGGCATTCCTCGTAGTGAGCGGCGACCTCTATACGGATGCGGACGTGCGCTCCTTGTTCGCCTTCCACCGTCAGCGGCCCGCGCTGCTGACGATGGCCCTCCATGAAGCGGAGGAACCCACGCGGGAAGGCATCGTCGCGACGGAGCCGCGCACCGGGCGCGTGACGCGCTTCGTCGAGAAGCCCCCGCCGCACGCGGTCTTCTCTCGGCAGGCAAATGCCGGCATCTATGTGATCGAACCAGCTGCGCTCGACGTGCTTTCCGCCGCCGATCTCCCCCTCGATATCGGCAACGATCTCATCCCCACCTTGCTTCGCCATGATCTGCCCGTGTTCGCGACCCCCCTCGATGGCTTCGTGCTCGATATCGGCGCGCCGGAGCGATACCAGGAGGCGATGCGGCGCGCGGCGCCCCCATAGATCGCCGCAATGCACGACCCTTGAGCGTCACCTGAATCACTTCCCGGTGCTCCTGCGGTTCATTTTCATGAGCCCGATGATCAATTTGCCACGTAAGTGTATGGGAAAGGGTGGAGTAGTGGGATGAAGCGAACCGTGATTGGAGTTGCGTCGCTTCTGTGGACATTCCATGGATTTGCGGACGAGCGAATCCACGGTGGTATATCGATACCACGAATCAACCCGCCCGATCCCTGCGTTCAAGACCGAAGCTGCCCGCTTGATTCAGAATGGTGAGAGGTTCTTCACCGCCATCGATACTGCTGGCGAAGTCGTCAAATCAACGTACGGACGCAGCAGAAGGGCGGGACGGTGGTCGCATTTTGCGCCGATTTCGCCTCGTTTCGGACTTCGCCAGCAGTATCGCCATCGCTAAAGACCTCAACGTCTCTGGCCGGCACTGCATTACTGGGTGCACCAGGCAGAAATTAATGTGGGCACCCGCGACGGGCTGACAACGAGCGTGAGGAGTTGCGGTATTTGCGGCGCGAGAACCGCGTCCTCAAGCAGGAGCGGGAGATTCTCAAAAAAGCGGCGGCCTTCTTCGCCAAGGGGAGCGACGCGACCCGCTCGCGGTGTTCGCGTTCATCGCGGTGGAGAAGGCTACGTATCCTGTCACCACTTTATGCCGACCACTCGGCGTGTCGAAGAGCGGGTACAATGCATGACGGTCGCAGCCACCTTCCGCACGTTCACGCGCCGATCATGCCCTGAGCCAGCGGATTCACGTCATCCACGCGTGGAGTCGTGCGGGGACCCTTTGGGCAGGATATGGTAACTCCCTGTGTCTGGGCCGAGTTGCGCGATGAGGGCATCTGCTGCTCCCGCAAGCGACTCGCGCGTCTGCTGCGCCTCGCGGGATTGCAAGGGTGCCATCGGTGGCAACGTCGCGCTTGACCCGATCGGTTGTGGGCGGCGGACAGCACCGATGTATCGAGTGGGTGGGCGTCGTGTATCTCGCGGTCGTGCTCGACGCCTCCCGCCGCCGCGGGTGCCCCCGGGCAGGATCGGGCGGGCGATAGCGGACGGGTGCCCCTTGGGCGGTATGCGCGGAGTTGGTGATCGAAGCCGTCGAGATGGCGGTCCGGCGGGACCACCGAGCGCGGCCGTCATCCGCCATCCCGACCAAGGTTCGCAGTACACGCACCTCGCATTTGGGCGGCGACTATCTCTCCCCCGCAGCCTACGAAAGGAGATGGACAATCACCGACCGTGTCGCGTCGTCTTTCAGCACCCACCGAGGGCTCTTCCGAGGAGTTGGTGAACGGTGAGATCGCCAAGCGGGACCGTCGCCTGCGGTCCGTTTGCCGTGGGCAGCACGCGCTGCCGCGGGTCGAACTTCGCGCGCCCGTACAGCGCCCGTTTCACCACCTTCAGCTTGTTCACCCGCCCTCCGTCTGCCCTTGGCTGTAGGGCAGGGTGAGCGCCGCGAGCACAGCTTCCCGGTCTTGCCATAGCTTCGTGGCGGATGGCTCCATCTCGGATAGGGCGCTCGTTGCGACTTCTGCCACCCACTGATCCAGTTGCGCTGCCGGTTCCTTCACGTCTTGATCGCGCAGCAATGCCGCGAAGAGCGCAAAGGGTGCAAGCGTCGCGTGAAGATCGGCGACGAGGAGGGCCATATCGTGCCAAGATCGATGCCAGATTACTTCATCAACTCCGATACTGCTGGCGAAGTCAGGGTGGGTACTGATAGGCTGTTCTCCTCAACCATCGCCACTCAGCAAGGGGGATCGCCATGCTCCGTCCGCAGCCCGTCGGTCCTGTCCCGGACGAGACCGCCCGTATCGCCCGTGCGGCGT
>JBBSII010000201.1:0-7412 GCA_038232175.1 Thermomicrobiales bacterium | reverse complement strand
GCCCCGTGCGGAGCGGCGGCGGCAGATACTGACGGTCGCGGCGATCGCCTTCGCGGAGCGCGGGTTCACCAGCGTGACGATGGAGGATATCGCGGGGCGGGTCGGCGTTACACGGCTGATCCTCTACCGCGCGTTCGCCTCAAAGGAGGACCTCTACCGCGCGATTATTGTGGCTGCGGCGGCGCGCATCACCGAGGCGATGATGGAGGCCGTCGCCGTGCCCGCCGCCCCGGCTGGTGCGGCGCTCCGCGCGTATCTCCACGCGGCGCGGGAGGAACCTGCCGCGTTCATGCTCCTCTTCATTGGCGCGGCGGAAAGCCCCATTGGCGTCGAGATCGAGGCGGCGCGCGGGCAGGTGCGCGCGGAGATCGCGCGGCAGGCGCTCGCGCAAGCGGCGAAGGAGGGGATCACACCGGACCCGTTCTGGTCGCCCCTTGTCGCGGAGGTGACGCTCGCGGTCGTCGAGCGCGGCACGCAGTGGTGGTTGGGATGTGTACCCACCCCCGCCACCGACGATGCTTTCGTGGAATGCGTCCAGCGGAGCGTGAGCGGGATGCTCACCGGGATCGCGGCGGGCCACTTCACCCTCCGATTCCCCGGTGGGCGGGCACACCTCTAACCACCGCCTCATGGCCTCACGATCGCTGGAATGCCGCGTCGAACGCCACGGACGATGGCGCGAAGTCGGTGCGGCGCACGAACTGGACGGCGTCCGGCGCGCCCCACTCGCGATCCATGCCGGAGTCCTCCCACTCGATGGAGAGCGGGCCGGTGTAGCCGATGCGGTTCAGCGCGCGGAACAGCGACTCGAAATCGACATCACCGTGCCCCGGCGAGACGAAGTCCCAGCCCCGGCGCGGGTCGCCGAAGTTCAGGTGCGAGCCGAGGATGCTGTTTCGCCCGTTCAGGTACTTCCGGGAGTCCTTAACGTGAACGTGGTAAATGCGGTCCGCGAACTCGGTGACGAAGGTGGCGGAGTCGAGCGATTGGTGCGCGAAGTGGCTCGGGTCGAAGTTGATGCCGAACTCCGGGCGGTTGCCGATGGCGTCGAGCGCCATGCGCGTCGTCACGAAGTCATACGCGATCTCGGTGGGGTGGACTTCCAGCCCGAATTTGATTCCCTCTTGCCCGAAGACATCCATGACCGGGTTCCAGCGGGCCGCGAAGTCCTCGTAGCCGCGCGCGATGGTCGCGAAGTCGTTCGGCGGGAATGAGTAGAGCAGGTGCCAGATGCTCGACCCGGTGAAGCCGGTGACGACGCCGACGCCGAACTGCGCGGCGGCACGGGCAGTGTCCGCTACCTCTTTCGCGGCGCGTTGGCGCACCCCTTCCGGCTCGCCATCACCCCAGACGTGCGGCGGCAGGATCGCCTGATGCCGACTGTCGATCGGATCGCAGACCGCCTGCCCGACGAGGTGCGTCGCGATCGCGTGGCAATGCAGGCCGTGCTTGTTGAGAATGTCCCGACGAGATTGCACATATCCCGCTTCCGCGAGGGCGCGCTGCACATCGAAGTGGTCGCCCCAGCAGGCGAGTTCGAGGCCGTCGAAGCCCCACGCGCTCGCCTTCGCCGCGAGCGTCTCCAGCGGGAGGTCTGCCCACTGACCGGTGAAGAGTGTGATTGGCCGACTCATCGTCCACCCGCTCCTTTCGCGCAAACCGTTGCGTTGTCTCGCGTTTTTGCCCAATGCTCCGTCCGAGAAGCATACCGCGTTTGCGGCGGCGCGCACCGTCGTCAGCCTGCGATCACGCCCGCGAGGCGCGCCACCGTTCGGCAGCGCAGCGGAGGGCGATGAGTGCGCTCATCCACGCCGTGCCGAGCAGGATGCTCGCCAGCACATCGGTCGGGTAGTGGACGCCGAGCACGAGGCGGCTCATCGCGACGACAATGACCGCAAGGGCGAGGATGAACGAACCGAGCACCTTCACGCCGCGATGCCATCCGCTCCGCCAGAGCAGGAAGCCGAGCGCGAACGCCAGACAGGTCGCGCCCATCGTGTGGCCGCTGGGGAAGCCGTAGCCGTGCTCTGGCACGCGGAAGAAGGGGACAGGTCGCTCACGGGCGACGATGGGTTTGATGAGCAGGATGAGCGCGACGTACCCGCCGACCGCGCCGAGCACGAGCAGCGCGTCGAACACACGGCGGCGCAGCAGGAACCACCCGCCGAGGACGACACCTACCACGCCAACTACCACCTCCGCACCGAGCAGCGACATATCCTCCGCGACCGCGACCGGCCACGCGGCGGTGGCGTCGTCAACCCGCCGCAGGACGCGCTGATCGGTCGGGAGGGTGGCTGACTCGTGCACCTCCTCGCCGAGGTAGACGAAGGCCAGCCCGAAGAAAAAACTCACCAGCGTCAGCGCGCCGATAGGCGAGGTGAGCAGCGCGCGGCGCACCCCGACCGGTCCTACCCGCGATCCAACGGTTCCCGTGCGATAGGTCATTGCTGGCGACTCCCCGTAATTGTTTCTGCATTCCGAACGCGCAGCGCGACGCACCACGCCACGCGCTCCATCATACGCCACGCATCAAACGGTAACACTTTGCACATAGGGTGGTGCATGACAGAAGCGTCAGAAGAGTGTTGAGAGCATGAGAAAAGAGATGGAGCAGAGACAAATCAACGACAGTAGTGGGTGAACGGGTCACTCGTGACGCTGGTGCCGCAGGATGGGGCGATCGTCACCTTCGACTACACCACATACACGTTCAAGTAGACCTAGATAAAGATCGGCGGCCCACCTATGCGGAACTCTCCTGAACCGCCCCTCGCTCGAACCGCGTGTTACCTGCTCACGGCCGTCGCGAAGCGGTCGGCGGAGAGGAAGCCGATGGGGTGGCGCGTCGTGCCGTCGGTGGCGAGGTCGGCCATGATCTCGCCGATCACGGCGGTGAACTTGAAGCCGTGCCCGGAGAAGCCGCAGCCGTAGACGACATTCGCGTGCGCCGGGTACCGGTCAATGATGAAGTGGCTGTCCGGCGTCATCGTGTAGAGGCAGGTCGTTGCCGCGAGCACCGCACCGGTCGCACCGGGCATGTATTTGTCGAGCACGATGCGCATCTGGTCGATCTCTCGCGGCTCGATTGTTCGCCGCGCCGTCTCGGGGGTGCAGGGGTCGCCCTTGTCGTGCCGCCCGATCTTCAGGCCGTCCCCCGGCAGCATCGGCACGCCGTAGTAGGAGCCTTCCGGCCCGTCGAAGCCGTAGACTGGGAAGTGATCCGGCCCGAACAACTCCGGGCGGGTCGGCGCGAAGTAGACGTTGTACATGCGCCACGGTTCGAGCGGCAGGTGCAAGTCCGCGAGGATTCCCCCCGCCCATGGCCCCGCCGTGATGACGAGCGCGCTCGCGGTGTACGTCGCGCGCTCCGTCTCGACGCGCACGCCCGCGCCATCGGGCGCCCAGCGGCGCACCGGCTCGCGATGGTGCAACTCCGCGCCATGCTTCGCCGCGAGGTCGAGATGCGCCGCGACGCACGGCCCCGGCAGGAGGAAGCCCGTGTGCGGATCGTACATGCCGACGTAGCCGTCCGGCACATTGAAGCCGGGCCACCGCGCCATCACCTCGGCGGGCGATAATTGCTCCACGGCGAGGCCGAACTGCGCGGCGGCGGCGTGCTGGTTCGCGCCGAAATTGGGGGCGTCGGGGCCGAGGCTGATGCCGCCGGTGATCGTCAGGAGATGCTGGCCCGACTCCGCTTCGAGCTCCCGCCACAATTCGTAGCCGCGCTGGATGATCGGCACGTACTGCGGCGACTCGCCGTATGCCTCGCGGATGCCGCGCGAGCGTCCGTGCGACGAGCCGTTCTCGTGCCCCCGCGCGAACGCATCGAGGCCGAGGACGCGCGTGCCACGGCGCGCGAGGTGGTACGCCGTCGCGCTCCCCATCCCGCCCAAACCAAGCACAATGACCTCGTAGTGCGCGGGTGATTGCATCGGTGTCGCCCTTTCTCGCTCTCGCAGTTCCGTCATGCTATGTATCGTGCATCATAGAGGGTTGATGAAGCGTCGTCTATCGTTTGGGCGGGGACGGGCCAACCCCCCTGCCGCTCAAAGGGCACCCACTTTCCCCGTGGGAGGGGAAGACATGCGTCATCCCGAGGGCCAGTTCAAGGTAAAGAAGAGAGGGGCGAGTATGTGTCTCGTCCCCTCTCTTGTCTGTCGACCACGCGGCCCACAGATGTCCTGGCCGTGAGGTCATTGTGCCCGCGCGGGAGTGCTGGTGTTCGGCTGCGTGATGGCCGGTGCGATCCGCGCCGCCAGTGCAATCAGTCTTTTCGCCACCACCACGCGCACCTGATACCGCTTCGCTTTCCGCTCGATCTTCCAGTCCTCGTGGTTGATCCATGCCGCCTGACGCTGATACTCACGATAATGGACTTCAAACGCGACGGGATTCTCCATCTCTTTGCTCCTTTTCGCTGCTTCCCAACCGCCTGGCCACATTCAGACTCTACGGTGTCAGGGGCTGCTACACATCCGCAAATGTACCTATTCGTGAGCAGCGATGGGTACGGGCGAACTGCGGGGCAGATGTGTGGAATGGCGAGGACGGCATCATCGAGCAGGGAAGACCGCTGTGGTGGGCATCGGGAGCGGATCAGCATGATGCTCCCGAAGGAGGGTGAATGGCGTCACGCATCCCGCAAATCCGGGACGATCCATGCCCCCTTCCCGTTGGGATAAGAAGGAGGAAGAAGCGACGCTGGCACATCCCTTGCCGTATCGTTGAGTATACTGACGCCTCAATCTCTCAGGGAGGGCTTTTTTGATGCCGAATCGCGCACGCTCCATTAGCATCGTCCCCGGTCGCCGCCGATGAAGGGCGAGGTCAATGTCCGAATCACGAACCGGGGGCTGTTCATCGTTGTCGGTTTGTTCGCGCTTTTCTGGCTGCTGCGCCACGCGACGCACATCCTGATCGTCCTCTTTGTCGCAGTGCTGCTCGCCTCGTCCGTTTCTGTCGCGGCGGCGCGGATGGAGCATCTGCGCGTCAAGCGTGGTATCGCCATTCTGATCGTCTACATTGTCGTGTTCGCTGTGCTCGCTGGAGTTGTCGCCCTGCTCATCCCGCTCATTTCCGGGGAGATTAAGACCCTCCGGGAGAACCTGCCGTCGTATCAGGAGAGCATCAATGGGTTCCTCGCGCGGTTGCCGCAGCAAAATGGCGAGCCACTGCGGGTCAACACACTTTTCCGCAACCTCGGTGGCCAACTGAATGGTGTGGCGGGCGATGTGGGCAAGGGGGTGCTTGCCTTCGGCTCGACGCTCGTGACGCTGCTGCTGATCTTCGTCATCGCCTTCTTCCTCGCGGTGGATCCGCGCTTCCCGGAGCGGGTCGTCACGCGGTTCATGCCGCCCACCGCGCGGCAGCGGGCGCTGGCGATCATGGGGAAGATCGGCACGGGCCTCGGTTACTGGGTGCGCGCGCAGTTGCTGCTCGCACTCTTCTTCGGGGTCGCGTTCGGCCTCGGCCTCTTCATCCTGCGCGTCCCGTATGCGCTCACGCTCGGAGTGATCGGCGCGGTGCTGGAGATCATCCCCTATGTCGGCGGGTTGATTACCATCGTCCTCGCCATCCTCGTCGCCGCGACCACCGGTAAAATCTGGCTGATCGTCGCCGCCCTCGTCTGGTACGCGATCGTCGTCAATGTGGAGGCGCATGTCGTCGCGCCCAAGTTGGTTGGCGAAATTGTCGGCCTCCATCCGCTCGTCGTCGTCCTCGCGCTCTTCCTCGGGGCGGAGGTGCTCGGCATCCTCGGCGCGCTCCTCGCGGTGCCCCTCGCGGTGATCGTGCAGACGCTCCTCGATGAGTTCTGGACCTTCTCGGACGCCGATACGAACGCGAAACCGGAAACGAGTTTGCCGCTCCAGCCCGGTGCGAGCGCGCCCATACCCGCCAGGTCCGCGATGCCCGCAGAGAGTGACGGCTGAAATTCCCCAATCCCCGGCTCCTTCCCCCGGAGGGAAGGGGGTTGGGAAGTAGGAAATGCCCAGAAGGCGACGTTGGATACACCTTGGGGGCTAATTCACGAGGGTGTGACACACGTAGCATTATGGTAAGGTGCGCGCAGTACGCGGCGCGTGGGTGCACGGCACGTTGGGGGGTCCGCAGGACTCGGGGCATGGGAGGGTACTGTTTTGCGTAGGGTATGGCGAGGGACAAGTGTCGGGATGGCGACGCTCATGGTGCTCGGCCTGCTTGTGCTCCCGGTGGCACAAGTGGCAGCGGCGGCGGACTACTATCCGGATACGGGGCATTACCTGTACGGGCAGTTCCGCGATTACTGGAACGGCAACGGGGGGCTGCTCCGGTTTGGCTTCCCGATCACGAAGGTCTTCGACCAGCAATCTGAGGATGGCAAGAGCCATCCGACGCAATACTTGCAGCGCTCCGTCTTCGAGCAGCACGCGGAGAACAAGGGAACGAAGTTCGAGGTGCTCGGTCGCCGGTTGTCGGCGCTCCTGACTGCTGATCGGGCAAAGACGGACGCGATGTTCCAACCAGTCGGCAACCCGAACGACGGGCGGCTCTGGTTTAAGGAGACGAATCACACCATCGGTGGCGGCGATGCCGCGAACGCCGCGTTGCGCTCCTACTGGGAGGCGGCGGGCAACGGCGATGTGCAGCGGAGCGTGCAGATCTTCGGCTATCCGATCTCGGAGCCGTTCGACGAGCAGAACCCGCCGGTTCCCGCCGGTGATGGACAGGTGCACCGCGTGCAGTATTTCGAGCGCTACCGCCTGGAGTACCACCCGGAGAATGCGGACCCCTTCAAGGTGCTCCTCGGTCTGCTCGGCGTCTCGCAGGCGGATAAGGACAACCTCGACCCCGCCCTCCGCGCGCCGGAGCCGTCCGGGCAGCAGCAGCCGGACTGCATCGGGCCGGGGCCGTGCGCCGGGCACCCGCTCGCGAAGAGCTACGCCGGTCTCCATGTTGGTGACGGCGGCGACGGCTACGGTTTCAACGTCGATGCTATCGGCCTCGATAGCGGCAGCAAGGACATCCTGTTCGGCAAGACGAGCGAGGCGCAGTTCGGCTGGGTGCGCCAGCAGGTGCGCTGGAGTTCGTACGAACCCGCCAAGGGGCAGTTCGGCAACAACTATGTTGCGCAGATGGACACGTTGATCGATGCCACGAATGCGAAGGGCATCAAGATTATGCTCAGCCCCGTCAGCTCGCCTGACTGGGCCGGCGTCGGCGGTGGGTTGCCGAACAACCCACAGGATTTCGCGGACTTTATCGGCTTCATGGCGAACCGGTACAAGGGGAAGGTGCAGGCGTACGAGGTCTGGAACGAGCAGAACTACGCCGTCGAGACGGGCGGCACGGTCAACGTCGGCGCCTACATCCCGATCCTCAAGGCCGGCTACCAGACGCTCAAGGCGAGCGACCCGAACATCACCGTC
>JBBSII010000200.1:0-7453 GCA_038232175.1 Thermomicrobiales bacterium | reverse complement strand
GAGGAACCCGATGAGCGCCGCGCCCGCCCGCACGACCCCGGCCCCGGCTGCCGCCACGGTGGGTGGCCTCGCGCCCCGGCAGAAGCCGCGCTCGCTGTGGAGCGACGCCTGGCGGCAGTTCCGGCGGCACCGGCTGGCGATGGCGGGGACGGTGGTGGTGCTGCTGCTGGTCGGGATGACGCTGTTGGGGCCGGCGCTCTGGCGCACACCGATCGACACGATCGACTTCGCGGCGTCGAAGGCGGCGCCATCGGCGGGGCACCCGCTGGGGACGAACGACCTGGGGCAGGACTTGCTGGCGCGGATCATCTGGGGGGGGCGGATCAGCCTGGCGGTCGGGCTGTGCGCGACGCTGGTGGCGATCACGGCGGGGGTGGTGGTCGGGGCGCTGGCGGGGTTCTTCGGCGGGGGGATCGATAGCGCGCTGATGCGGGTGACGGATCTCTTCCTCGCGCTGCCGACGCTGCCGCTGCTGTTGTTGGTGGTCTACCTCTTCCGGGACACGATGCGCGCGGCGTTCGGGCCGATCGTGGGGGTGTTTCTGATCATCGTGCTGGTGATCGGGGGGCTGGCGTGGATGCCGACGGCGCGGCTGGTGCGGGCGGAGTTCCTGTCGGTGAAGGAGAAGGAGTTCGTGGAGGCGGCGCGGGCGATGGGAGCGCGGGACGGGGCGATCATCGTCAAGCACATCCTGCCGAACGTGCTCAGTCCGGTGATCGTGGCGGCGAGTTTGGGGGTGGGGGCGGCGATCATCGCGGAGAGCACCTTGAGCTTTTTGGGGATTGGGTTCGAGCCGGACGTGCCGACGTGGGGGCGGTTGTTGGCGGAGAGCAGAGACTTTCTGGACATCGCGTGGTGGATGGCGGCGGGACCGGGGGCAATGATCTTCCTGACGGTGCTGAGTATCAACTTCATCGGCGACGGGCTGCGCGACGCCCTCGACCCCCGCAAGACCCGCTAGCCTGACCGAGAGCGCAACGAGCACGACCGACAGCGGTCAGCTCCCAGCCTGAAGCCTGCTCCACCGATATTCAAGGTGGCAACCTTATCCTGACGGCCCACTATGGGTATAGCTTCTCGCCAATTGAAAGCATTTCGGTGAACTTTGCGATACGTGAAGCGCGCGTTTCGCTTCTCTTGGCCGTTTCGATCTGGAACAGGATGGCATACCTGTTCCTGCTATCCAGCATCTCGAAAAACTCCTTCGCCTTCGGGTTCTCGTCCAACGCATGTGCGAAATCATCGGGAACCGTGATCGTACGCTGCGGTGCATACGCCGCTTCCCACCGACCATCGCCCTTTGCGAGGTCTACGTGCCGTAGCCCGGCGGGCTGCATTCTGCCTTCCGCGATCAGCGCCATCGCTTTGTCGCGATTGACGCGTGACCAGATGCTTTTGGGGCGGCGCGGTGTGAAGCGTTGGAGCCAGTATCGGTCATCGAACGCTGCCTTTTGCCCGTCAATCCATCCATAGCAGAGGGCGCTTTCCACGGCTTCCGCGTAGGTCACGGAAGGGACGCCCGTCTCTTTTTTGGCGATCTTGAGCCAGATACCCAGTGCATCCGCGTGGCGTTCTTCAAGCCACGCTTCCCAAGCGTGCTGCGTCTCAAACGGGATGATCGGCAAATCGTCGGTATTCTTCATCGCGCTCTTCTCCACGACGCATTCAGCGTCTGCGTCGAACCAGCGTATCGGACAATCGCTTACTTCTTCGCATCGTACGCGAGGGCTGCCTGGAGGACTTGCTTTGCAATGGGCGCGGCGACAGTCGAGCCTTCACCGCCGTTCTCGATCAGCACGGCAATGGCGTAGTTCGTCTTCTGCCCCGGCGCGTACCCGATGTACCAAGCGTGCGGTTGCGCGTTGGGTATCTCCGCCGTGCCCGTCTTGCCTCCCGTCTTGACGCCCGGTATCTCGGCGGTCTTGGCGTAGCCGTTCGCGACGGAGTTCTCCATCATCGCCCGCATCTGCGCGGCGGTCTCGGCGCGGATCGGCTCCTTCCATACCTTCGGCGCGTGCGACTCGCCGACTGTCCCATCGGGTCGCCGGACGGACGCGACGAGGTACGGCTCCATCTCCTTGCCGTCGTTCGCCATGCACGCGGCGACCATCGCCATTTGCAGCGGTGTCGCGAGCAACTGCCCCTGACCGAACGCCGTCTGCGCGACGGCCGGGCCGCTCTGCAGGAAATCGGGGCGGTCCGTGACGCGGCTGGCGTTCGTCGTCAGATCGAACGGGATTTCCTCACCGAACCCGAAGCGCTTCGCGTAGTCCGCAAGGAGCGGCCCGCCGAGCGTCTGCGTCCCGATCTGTGCGAAGACGACATTGAGCGACCACTGATACCCTTCCTGCATCGTCCACGATTGCTGATTCTCGCGCCCCTTCGGGATGTTCTTCTCCTGGAGTTGATACCCCTCGATGTTGTACGCGCCGCGATCCTCGTACTTCGTGTCCGGGCGCGCCTTGCCGGTGTCGATGGCGGCGGCGGCGGTGATCGTCTTGAAGATCGAGCCGGGTGTGTATAGTCCTTGCGTCGGGCGGAGCACGAACGGCGATGTGGGATCGTTGCGCAACGTGTCCCAGTATGCGGCCGGGTCGTTCCCCGGCGCGGTCGCGAGGCCCGCCGGGCTGAGGTGCGGGTTGGAGACCATCGCCAGCACGGCCCCTGTGTGCGCATCGAGCAGGACGATGGAGCCGTTGCGGGTGCCGAGGAGGTTCGCGGCGGTGCGCTGGAGCGAGTCGTTGAGCGTCAGCAGCAGGTCGTTCCCTTGCGCGGGCTGGTGCAGGAGCGACCACTGCAATTCCTGCACTGGGTCCGCCGCCGCCCCACCGCTCAACTCGGCGTTGTACGCCTGCTCGAGGTTGCTCGTGCCATAGCGCACCGGGCTGTAGTAGCCGACGAGGTAATCGGCGGTCGGGTCCGGGTAGGTGCGGCGCACGCTCTTGTCCGGCGCGATCTGCCGCCCGACGATCTTCACGCCGTCTGATGTGAAGACTTCACCGCGCAACGCCTGCAACTGCGCGTCGAGCAGGCGCGGGTTCCGCACCTGACCAATCGGCGTCTGCTGCGTGCGGAGTTGGACTGAGCCGGACATCACCACCTGCGTGCGGACGAGTTGCATACTGAGCACGACGAAGAGTGTCAAAATGATGTGGGCAAGTTTCTGCGATGTCCGGCCAAAGAGGGGCTGACCGGGCGGCGCGCCGCGCCACAATGCGACCGCGACGAAGGGGATGGCCAGCCCCATGCAGATGAGCCAGATGTGGTCATTGCGGGAAATCAGCCCAATCGCGACGATGCCCGCGAGGGCGAGCGTGGCGAAGAGTCGAATCGTTGCCCGTTGCCCGCGTGTCATGCCAGCACCCCCGGTATCGCGACGGCATGACCCGGTTTCATGTTCGAGATCGCGAGCAACATGCCGACGATGATGAAATTCGACAAGAGCGAGCTGCCGCCGTACGAGATGAACGGCAGCGTGATGCCGGTCAGCGGGAAGAGGCCGACTGTGCCGCCGATGATGATGAACGCCTGCAACCCGAGCACGGCGGTCAGCCCCATCGCGAGGTAGCGGCTGAAATCATCGACCGCGTCGAGGGCGATGCGGAAGCCACGATAGACGAAGAAGAGGTAGAAGACGAGCAGCGCGGCGGTGCCGAGCAGCCCGAGTTCCTCGCCAATCGCGGAGAAAACGAAGTCCGTCTGCACGAGGGGGATGTTCGTCGGGTCGCCGAGGCCGAGGCCGGTGCCGAAGATGCCGCCCGTCGCCAGCGCGTACTGCGACTGCACCAGTTGCGCACCGGAGCCTTGCCCGCGCGACCACGGGTCGAGCCAGATGATGACGCGCGTCTGCACATGCGGAAACCGCCCATAGAGCACGTACGAACCAACCGCGAACGCCGCCAGGCCGGTGAGCACGTAGGACATTTTCCCCGACGCGAGGTACATCATCGAGAGAAAGACGCCGAACAGGAGCAGGCCCTGCCCCAGGTCCTTCTCGACGATGACAATCATCATCGAGAGCGCCCACAGCGCGACCATCGGCAGCAGGTACGGCAGGGGCGGCAGCCGCAACCGGCCGATGGCGTAGGGCGCGTTCAGGAGTTCCCGCTTGTCGCTCAAGTACGCCGCGAAAAAGATGACGAGAATAATTTTCAGCAGTTCGGAGGGCTGGAAGTAGAAGAATTTGAGGTTGAACCAGAGGCGCGCGCCGTTGATTTCAACGCCGAAGACCATCACCGCCGCTGTCAGACCGATGCCGACGAGCGCCCACGAATATTTGTAATCGCGCAAGAGGCGCAGATGTTGCCGCTTCATGCCGACTGCAATGCTCGCCATTAATACCAGCGCGACGAGGAGGTAGATGAGCTGCTTCTCCGCCAGATGCGCGCTCGGCGCGACAGCGGGGCCAAGCCGCTGGATCATCAGGAATCCGAGGCTGCACAGCGCGGCGGTGATCGGGAAGAGCATCTCATCGCCCGCGAAATTCATGACCGAAAAGAACGCCGAGACGAGATAGAACGCGACGACGACCGTGAGGCCGACGCTCATGTCCTGCCAACCCCAGCGGGCGATGCCGGTTCGCACCGTCACGAGCGTGAGCAGGCCGATGACCGCCGAGATGGCGGGAAGGAAGAGCAGCTGGAGTTCCGCGCGGCGCACGCGGCTGAACATCGTGGTCGTCATGATGAATACTCCAAGTCGACGCTAGCGCGCCGACAGATACTTCTCAACAAGAATACCCAGTCGGGCGCGGGCGACATCGGGGATGCGCGCCGGGTCGGTCATCAGCGCATTCGCGAGCGCGGTGTTGCACGCATCTTCGCCATCGAGCGCGATGCGCGGCACGACGCGACGGAGCACGTCCTGTGCCGTCGCAACATTACGCTGCAAGTTCCTGACGACCATCTCAACGCTCACACCCTCCGCGCTCTCGTGCCAGACATCGTAATCGGTCGCGAGTGCGAGCACGGCGTAGCACATCTCCGCTTCCCGCGCGAGTTGCGCCTCCGGCATCGCGGTCATGCCGATGATGTCAAGGCCCCACTGCCGGTAGAGCCGCGACTCCGCCTTCGTGCTGAACCGCGGCCCCTCGATGCACAGATACGTGCCGCCCGCGTGCACCGTCGCCCCTGCCTCCTCCGCACCGGCGATCAGCAAGCCTCGCAGCGACGCGCAGAACGGTTCGGCCAGCGAGACATGCCCGACGAGGCCTGGTTCATCGAAGAATGTGCGCGCGCGGCTCGTCGTCCGGTCAACGATCTGATCGGGCACGACGAGGTGGAGGGGCGCGATCTCCTCGCGCAGGCTGCCGACCGCCGAGACGGAGATGACCGCGCGCACGCCGAGCGATTTCAGCGCGTAGAAGTTCGCGCGCGCCGGGACGCTGCTCGGCGGGTAGCGATGGCCGACGCCGTGGCGCGGGAGGAACGCAACCCGACGCCCCGCGAGCGTGCCCACGGTGATCGCGTCGCTCGGCGCCCCGTACGGCGTCTCGATCTGATGCTGCTCGGCGTCGGTCAGGTCCGGCATCCGATACAACCCGCTGCCGCCAATCACCGCGATCCGCACGTCACCCGTCACGTCGCTTCCCTCCCTGTGCACCCTCGCGGCAGCGTACGCGCGCGGGCGTGCGCTGTCAACGACGACGATGCGCTGTGCTACACTACGGCGATGGAAAATTATGCCTTCTCAACGGACGACATGCCAGATGAAGCGGTGACCTGCGACGTGTGCGGCGGTCGCATCCCGGTCGGCGCGGACTATGCATACATCGACGCGGCGGACGCCTTCGGCAACATCATCGGCTCCGTGATCGCCCATGAGGAATGCGCGGCGGCGCTCGATGCCGAGGATGTGGCCGCGATTCTCGGCGCGGCGGTCGGCACGGACGAGGAGACGCTGGACGAGGTATTGCCGCTCGAACGCTGCTGCCTCTGTGGCGTGCCAATTGGCGAGCAGGATTATCTCAACCTGATCGAGCCGATGATCCCGGAAGAGACCGATGGCGCGCTGGTCGCGACATCGTTCCACCTCGCGTGCTATCGCGACGACCCGGACGGCGTCCAGCGTGCGCTCGACGATGAGGTGATGAAGCAACGCGCCCGCCGCATCGCCCGCACGTAACAAAAGCGACGATACGGCGCGATGGCCCGAATGAGACCAATTGGTGTTGTAGCGAGGGGAAGCGGAATCATGGTAACAACCTTCAACGTGCGCGACGAAGTGGCGGAATGGGAACCGGAACTCGTTGCGACCCGTCGCGACCTGCACATGCACCCCGAGGTTGGGTTCGAGGTCCAGCGAACGGCGGGCATCGTCGCGGATCGTTTGCGCGCGCTCAATCTCGATGCGGTCGTGACGGGCATCGGCAAGACGGGCGTGAAGGGTGTGCTGAAAGGTGGCAAGCCGGGGAAGACGCTGCTCATCCGCGCCGACATGGATGCGCTGCCCATCGAGGAGGAGACGGGGCTGGAATTCCGCTCGGAGAACGCGGGGAAGATGCACGCCTGCGGGCACGACGGTCACACGTCGATCCTGCTGACGGCGGCGCGCATCCTCGCGCGCCGCCGCGCGGAGATCGCCGGCACCATCGTCTTCTGCTTCCAGCCCGCCGAGGAGGGCAGTGGCGGCGCGCGTGCCATGATGGCCGACGGCATCATGGAGAACCCGACGGTCGATGCCTCCATCGGCCTGCACATCTGGCAGGGCTTCCCGGTCGGCGATGTCGTCGTCATCAACGGCCCGGCGATGTCCGGCGCGAATGGCTACCGCGTGACGATCCAGGGTAAGGGCGGGCATGGCGCGATGCCGCACACGACCGTCGATGCGCTTCTCGTCGCGGCGACGATTGTCACACAACTGCAAGTGCTCATCAGCCGTGAGGTCGATCCGCTCAAGCCGGTCGTCGTGACTATCGGCACGCTCCACGCGGGCGGCACGGCCGGCAATATTATCGCGGACACGGCGACCTTCGGCGGCACGACGCGCTTCTTCGATCAGGAAGTCGGTGAATACGTCGCGGAGCGCTTCCCGCAGATCGTCCGAAGCATCGCGGAGGGCTATCGCGCGACCGCGACGGTTGACTACCGCACCGGCGGCTATCCGGTGATGAACGATCCGCACATGGCGGACCTCGTGCGCGCCGCAGCGACGGAGGTCGTCGGCGCGGAGCACATCAAGCCGGGGCCGCCGCTCATGCCGAGCGAGGATTACTCGGAGTTCACGTCGCGCGTGCCGTCGTGCTACTTCTTCGTCGGCTCCAGCAATCAGGAGACGGGACAAATCTGGGGCCATCACCACCCGAAGTTCGACTTCGACGAGCGCGCCCTCGCCATCGGCGTCGAAACAATGGTCGGCGCCGCGCTCCGCTATCTGGACGAGAACGCCGGGTAAACATTTCTGAACCGCCAAGAAGACAAAGAGAAACCAAGTGAACCGCAGAGACGCAGAGAAG
>JBBSII010000199.1:0-7467 GCA_038232175.1 Thermomicrobiales bacterium | reverse complement strand
TTCACGGCAACCTCTGGTGCGCAAGCAATGCGGGCAGCAGCGGCGTCGGCTACAACGGCGTGCTCGTCTTCACGCCGGAGGGCCGGTTGATCGGGCGCATCCGTTTGCCGGAGGCGTGCGCCAATGTCTGCTTCGGCGGCCCCCGGCGCAACCGCCTCTTCATGGCCGCCAGCCAGTCCGTCTACGCGCTCTACGTCAACACGCAGGGGGCGACGTCCGGATAGCCCGGGAACCGGCGATCACTCCCCGCGCCCCGCCGGGGTGAGGCTGCTCCAGTGGATCGCGGCGGCCTGGCCGATATCCGGCGCGGTCAGGACCTCCACCGCGACGACCCATTTCACCCACTGGAAGCCGCGCCGCCCCGGTGCGACGAGTCGCAGGGGCGCGCCATGATCGTGGTTGAGCGGTTCGTCGCCGACGTGTGTAGCGAGCATGGCGTCCCGCGCCTCATCGAGCGGCAGGCTCCAGCGGTAACCGGTGACGGAGCGGAAGCGCACCCACCCCGCGCCCGGTTGCACCCCGGCATGATCCAGCAGCGTGCCGACGCGCACTCCGCGCCATCGCCGCGTGCTGGCGAACCCACCCGTGCAGTCGAGCGTCGCTTCCAGCGTCTCGTCCGGCGGGATCGCGTCATACGTGAGCATGAGCGGCCGCGCGACGTGCCCGCCAACCGCGAGTGTCCAATCTGCCGGCGCGGGTGGGCGGGGACGGTCGGCGACCCAACTCGTCGCGGGGAAGGCATTGCCCGCGCCGTCCCCGACCGCGCGCGATCCGGTGAAGCGGCGATCCACACCGGCGAGCCGCTGCTGCGCGGGCCAGATTGCCGCGCCCCCCGCCGCGAGGCCGAGCCAGCGGAGCGCCTGCCGCCTGCCGCTGAGGTCGCGCCTGCGGAGCGGCTTCGCGCGGGCGATCATGTGCGCGGAGACGAGCGCGACGAGCGTGATACCGAGCGCGATGTGCCAGTTCAGGAGATTGAACCCGGCCGCGTCAAACGCGCCGCCCGCCACCCACCAGACCCCGCTGCCGAGTGTGACGAGGACGCCGAGCGTCGTCAGCACGCCGACGAGCGTCCACCGATCCCACAGGCGGCGATGCCGGAGGCGCGGCAGCACGCGGCGCAGTTTGCCGATGACGAAGAGCGCGAGCGCCAGCCCCGCCGCACCGTGCAGCGCGAAGACCCACCAGAGTTCCGGTCGGCCCGCGTTGTTGCCGATCAGCCCCGTGGTGAGGGCAATGCCCACGCAGAGCGCGAGGCTCCAATCGGTCAGCCGTGCGGTCATTCTTCAGCACCTACCCGCGTGCGCGATGAGAGAAGGGGACGGTTCCACAACGCCAGTGTACTCCTTCCGCGCCGCGCCATCAGGTCATGCGAACGGCGCAAGCGTACGTTTGTCATGACGTGCGGCTGTCGGAGGCGTTCTTAAAACACTCGGGTCGAGAGGCGGAGCAGCGGCGCCACGGCACTCAAACAACCTGGAAGTTTGCCATCATCGCCATGTCCTCGTGTTCCAGATTGTGGCAGTGGAAGACGTACTTACCCCGACACCCCTCGAAGCGGACGAGGATTTTCACGGCTTGGTTCGGTGTGAGCCTGACGGTGTCCTTCCAGCCCGCGTCCTCTGGCTGTATCCTCCTGCACGCTCCAGCACCTGAAAGGGGGACAGATGCACATGGATCGGGTGGGTTGTACTCGATGTGAGCGTCCAGATTTCGGTGGAGCCGAGCCTGGGGTCGGCGGCGATGAAGTCGGGCATGAAGAGACGATCCTGAATGCGAAACACGGTGTGCCCGTTCTCGGTGACCCTGTTGAAGGCGAAACTGCGCGTCTGGGTGGCGCGCGTGGGGTCAAGCCGTTCGAAGCGGGACAGTGCGGCGGGGATCGTGGAGTCGTCCCGCGCCGCGCGCGTGACCCGGAACTGCATCACCTGCTCAGCGCCGCCGCTCCCCAGCCGGTTCCTCAGCAGCACGGTCGTCCCCGGTTGGTAGCGGCTGAAATCGACCACGACATCGAACCGTTCGGCGGGGGTAATGTAGATCGACTTGAGCGCGTGGGGCGCATCCAGCAGGCCGCCGTCGCTGCCGACCTGGACGAATGCGGCTTCCCCGCCAGGTTCCGGATCGAGTGCGAGCCGGTAGCGCCGCGCGTTGGAGGCGTTAAGCAGGCGCAGCCGATAGCGCGCGGCCTCCACCTCGAAGAATGGCCACGGCACCCCATTGACGAGGATCACATCGCCGAGCACACCATTGTGGAAGTCCCCCGTCACCCCCGGCGTGTGCAGTTCCGGGTCGACCGAGGGGTAGGCGAGTGATCCGTTCTCCCCGAACGCACGATCCGTAATCATCAACGGCACGTCACGCTCACCCTTGGGCAGCGGCAGCGCGTCGTCTTCCTCGTCGCGCAGGAGGTGGAAACCGGCGAGGCCACGCCAGAGCTGCGGGCCGGTGAAGTCCATCCGGTGGTCGTGGTACCACAGCGTCGCCACACGTTGCTCCAGCGGGTAGGTGTAGTCGCGCACGCCCTGCGCGATGTTGCCTGCGTGCTGCGGATCCTGCTCGTGGTGCGTATCCGCCCAGCCGCTCATCGGGAGGATCAGGTCGGTCGGATAGCCGTCGCTCTCCGGCGGCGTGTGCCCGCCGTGCAGATGGGTGACGATTGGAACGGGCAGTTCATTACGGGTGCGGATCACGACCTTCCGACCGCTGCGGGCTTCGATTGTCGGGCCGGGGAATCTGCCGTCGTCGCCCCAGACCTCGGTCCGCAGCCCGGGCAGGATCCCCTGAACGCCGACGCGGGCCGTGATCTCGTAGTAGTCCGTGGCGGCGTCGGTGCGGATCGGCCTGAGGACCGGTGGAATCGTCAGTGGCAAGGAAAACGGCGGTGGCAACGTCACCGCACTGCGCAGCAAGTTCCCGTCCGCGCTGCCATCCTGGGCGCCCGATGCGCCCGTGCCGCCCCCGCACGATACCGCGAGCGCGCCCAGCGGGAGCGCAAGCGCCGCCGCCCCGGTGAGCCGGAGTGCCTCCCGACGGGACAGTAACATCTGCTGTCTCCTTCCTCTTTCGATGGTCGGGGACAGCGGCGTCTCCCGTGCCACGTGCCGTGCTCGTCATCAGCCTGGCATCAGGTTAGACGGGCGACCCGGCGGATTGTTTCAGATTGAAATTACCCTCCTGGGTGGCGATGGCACTTGATTTCCAGCGTTGTGTCGCCGAAACCCAATTGTTTCGCACATCCCCACGTCGTTGCGAGCGCGATCCGATGCCGGGCTTGGTGCCGTCTCCGCTTTTGCACAGCCTCACGAACCCCACCGCGTCACGTACGGCGCAGAGGGCATAGGCGCCACGACATGTTGGGCTGGCATGTTTCCGACTGTAGGCACAGCGGCGCCGATTCCGCTACGTGACGCTATGGGCCAACTATGGCGCTTTCGTTGCGGTTGGGGCCGCGCTTGCGGCGGGCGCGGCGGGTGCGGCAGCAGTACCGGGAGCGGCGGTGGGTGTCGGCGGGCGGGGCGGCGAGGGCGGCTGCGGACCGACAACGAGGTCGCTGCGGATGAACCCGGTCTTCCCCTCGAACGAGACGCGGGCCCACTTCGAGGTGCCGTCCGCCCCGGCGACATTCGCGTCCTGCACCGGGAGTTCCGCGCCGTAGTCGGCCTTGCCGATCACCGCGCCGTTTGTGTCCGGCTTGTCGCGCACATTCGCGCCATCGTCCGCCGTCACCTTGACGACGGGGCCGGTCGGAGCCGGGGTGGCGGCCACTTGCGGTGAACCGGCGAGCGCGGTGGGCGCGGTGACGACGGATGGCGCCACGGTGGCGGGTGGGCCAATGATCGGGCCAGCGGACGGCGGAATCGGGGTGCCGAGCAGCGTGGGCGGGGAGCCGACGCTCGTAGTTGACCGTGCGACCGATGAACCGCTCGCACCGGGCGTGAGCACACCGGAGACCTGCGTCTGTTCCGCGCTGCGGGTCGTCGTCGCGGCAGCGCTATCCGCAGCGGGCGATGATGAACCGCCGCCACATGCGACGAGTATGAGGCCGATGAGCATCCACCACCGTCGCATTCCCTACCTCCTCCTGATGAACCATGACGTCAGTATCGCACGATTCGCGATACATCGTGCAAGTTCGTCGCCATCGACGCCAGCGCACGCCCGATGCCGACCGACCATCCGTAGTATCTGTTCAGGAATGAGGGGAAAGGAGGAGGGCACGGCAGGCGGTGAAGGGATTGATGCCGCGTCGTCGCCACGTCCCGAAGAGTGAGGCCAGCGTCATCTTCGTCTCGCTCCCCGCCGTCGAGCCGTGCCTGGAGATCGTGCGCAGTGCCGAGCGCTCCTTCGATACGCCCCTCCAGTATTTCCAAGCATAGCAGCAGAACGGGAATCACCACCCGGAAAGGCCTGCCCCCCGAACGTCTCGTCAAAAAATTGTGCGTTACCTGCTCGTTCCGGAGCATCCGCAGAATCAGGGCAAGGCGGCGTTCTTTTTCCGCTTCGGCATCACATGGGAGCGATGGCAAGTGCTCGCCGCCGCGCTCGCGGGGCATGTCCGTGCGCACGAGATTGAGCATAGCATTCCCGAATTGGGACGGACGAAGTACGAAGTCCACTGTCGTTGGTCCCTTGCGGACACCAGACGGGAGATTCAGGTGGATGGGGGCAGTACTTTCCCGCGTTTCATCACCGCCTATCCACACGAGGAAAGGAGTGTGCGATGACCGGACGCATTGACGAATTCGATGGCGTCACCCTGCTCGCACCGATACCGGTGGATGAAATCGCGGTCTCGCATTTGCCTGCGGGCGAGGGCCTGAGGAACGGCGATGAAGGCGCGGTCGTGGACGCCGCGTATCGCGATCGAGGCTGGGTGACGGTCGAATTCTTCCGCAACGGGAAGACAGTTGCCGTGACGGACGTTCCCCTCACGCGGCTGCGCCTCATGTGGAAAGCGCCCGCCGCGACACCAGCATCTGAGCCAGCACAGCGCACGGCCGACTGCCCTCCCAACATCTGCGCGGACGCTCAACTCATCCAATGTTTCCGCGATAGCGAGCATTGAGGACATGGAAGCATAGGTGACCTGATCCCCGAAAACTGAGCCAATGATTACGAGAGGGCTGTGCTACAATCCTCCCTTGTTTGCTGATCGGTGGTGGGTGCGCATCATTTTCGAGGGGGACAGGGGATCATGAGTGAGCGGCGGATGGGGCAGCAGGCGCTGGATTACCGGCGGAAGTATCGGGGCGTGATCGGGGTCGAGAGCAAGATACCGGTGCGCGATGCCTCGGTGCTCTCCCTTATCTACACGCCCGGCGTGGCCGAGCCGTGCCTAGAGATCGCCCGCGACGCCGAGCGCTCCTTCGACCTGACGATGCGCGGCAACACCGTCGCCATCATCACGGACGGCACGGGGCTGATGGGCGGCTCCACGCCGCAGCCGGGGGCGGCCCTGCCCCTCATGGAGGCGAAATCCGTTCTTTTCAAGACCTTCGCGGGCATCGACGCCTTCCCGATCGCGGTCGACACGAGCGACATCAGCCGCATCGTTCAGACCGTCAACGCGATGACGCCGACCTTCGGCGCGATCTGCCTCGACACGATGGCCGCGCCGCACTCCTTCTCCGTCGCCGACCATCTGGAGAAGGCCGCGACCGTCCCCGTCTTCGCGAATGGGCACCACGGCACGGGCGTGCTCGTCTATGCCGCGCTCCTCAACGCCCTGAAGATCGTCGGCAAGTCGCTGGAGCGGTGCCGCATCGTCATCAATGGCGCGGGCGTCGCGGGGATCGGCGTCGGGCGGTTGCTGCGGCGGATGGGCACACACGACCTCGTCGTCTGCGACCGTGCGGGGGCGATCTACTCCTACCGCGAGGAGCGGATGAACTGGGCGAAGGCGTACCTCGCCAAGGAGACGAACCCGGAGAACCGCACCGGCACGCTGGCGGATGTCATCGTGGGGGCGGACGTTTTCATTGGCCTCTCTACCGGCAATGTCCTGACCGGGGACATGGTCGCGTCGATGGCGAAGGACGCGATCGTCTTCGCGCTCGCCATCCCCCAGCCGGAGATCGACCCGATCGTGGCGCGGGAGGCGGGCGCGCGCATCGTCGCCACGGGCCGCAGCGACTACGCGAACCAATTGGATGTCGCGCTCGTCTTCCCCGGCTTCTTCCGCGGTCTGCTCGACTGCCGCGCGCGGAACATCCGCCTGCGCACCCTCCGCTACGCCGCCGAGGCGCTCGCCAACATCGTCGCGCCCGACGAACTGCACGCGGACCACATCGTCCCTGCCATCTTTGACTTCCGCGTCGCCCCCGCCGTCGCGTCCGCCGTCGCGCGGGCGACGAATGAGGCGATGGAGGCCCGCCTCCGCGCCGACCCGGATGAGGTGGCGGAGCGCACGCTGCGCTACTGCTACGAGGGGCGGCTGATGGAGAACCATCGCCCGCACCACCGCGAGATGACCTTCCGCGAGGAGGCGATTGACCTGCGGGAGCGGTACGGCGGCGTGCTCGCGGTGCGCTCGAAGATCCCGATCCGCGACCAGCACATGCTGAACATGCTCTACGTGCCGCCCGCCGCCCTCGCCCCGTCCGAGGAGATCATGGCGAACCCGATGAGCGTCTACGACCTCACGGCGCGCGGCAACCTCGTCGCCATCGTGACGGACGGCTCCGCTGTGCTCGGCCTTGGCGACATCGGGCCGCGCGCCGCCCTCCCCGTGATGGAGGGCAAGGCGGTGCTGTTCCAGATCCTCGCGGGCGTCGAGGCGTTCCCGATCTGCCTCGCCGCCCGCGAGGTGGACGAGATCGTCAACATCGTCAAGGCGATTGCCCCGACCTTCGGCGGCATCAACCTGGAGGACATCGCCGCGCCGCGCTGCTTCGCCATCGAGGAGCGGCTGAAGGCCGAACTGGACATCCCCGTCTTCCACGACGATCAGCACGGCACGGCGGTCGTCACACTCGCCGCGCTCATCAATGCCCTCCGCCTCGTGGACAAGAAGATCGAGAACGTCCGCATCGTGATGAACGGCGCGGGCGCGGCGGGCATCGCCGTGACCGGTCTGCTCATGCTGGCGGGCGCGAAGGATATCGTGCTCTGCGACACGAAGGGCGCCTTGTATCCCGGTCGCCCGGAGGGGATGAACTCCTTCAAGGAGGATGTCGCGGCGCGCACGAACCTCTCCGGCCTGCGCGGCACGCTCGCCGAGGTGATGGCCGGTGCGGACGTCTTCATCGGCGTCTCCGCGCCGGGCTGCGTCACGCCGGAGATGGTGCAGTCGATGGCGGCGGGCGCGATCGTCTTCGCGATGGCGAACCCCGTGCCGGAGATCGCCCCGGACGCGGCGCACGCGGCGGGCGCGGCGGTCGTGGCGACGGGTCGGAGCGACTTCCCGAATCAGGTGAACAACTCCGTCGCCTTCCCCGGCATCTTCCGGGGGGCGCTCGATGTCCGCGCGCG